>JBNKUQ010000050.1:0-22085 GCA_050298695.1 Cellvibrionaceae bacterium | reverse complement strand
AAACAGTCCTCGCTTCTCCCTTTTTTAGCTCCAGTGCTCGGCTGCTCTAAGACGTTTGGTCTGTGCTAACTGAAAATATGAGTCTCATCAAAGCAGATTTTTCTAGAAGCCAAGTATTTCAAGGTTTGCGATAAGCTCCCATAATTTTTCCCGGACACTAGTGCGTGTAGGCGGGAATCCATGCAAAAAGGATAAATTTAAGTCTGGATCTCCGCCAGCGCGGGGATGACTGTGTTTTTGAGTTTACTACTTTTGTAGCAATCTACCACTTAATCAGAGCGTCCTTAAGTCTGTCCTTCAGAGTTTACATGTTATACATTTTGGATCGTTATCGATAGATGGATTTAATATTATCGAAATAAATAGCTAACTATTCCGACAAATCAGAGAGACTCACAACCACTCAATAAAATAAAAACCAGCAAAAAGAAGTGGTTGATGAAGAAAATATATAAGTAAACCATGTCTTCCCATCCAAGCAATACTTTGTGTGACTTGATTCCTAGGGATGTCCATTAGTTTTTGTTTTTTAGGCTTTTTACCTTTAGATACAAACTGCATTCTCGGTAAAACTAACCCACCAAAACCAACTCCCAATAGAACGACTCCTAACCAGGGAAAGAGCGGGACAAAATCTTCTGTATCATTTGGCAACCAAACCTCAAAATACATAAAAGGCCAATAATTATTCAAGATTCCCGCCCAATAGGCGCTAAGAATTACAAGCCCAATTATCAATGCCCATAAGGCCTGCCTAACAAATACAACACTTAAAATCGATGCAACAGCAATAAAATGTAATATGCCAAAATAAATCCACGCCTTGGGAAACATAAATAGGGACATAAGCGTAATGGCAATGGAAGCCGCTAACAATTGCCCTAAGCGCTTAAGAAAGTTAATCCGTTTAAATCTTGGCGAATGAGCAAGCGTTAAGCTAATGCCTACCGTAAATAGAAAAAGTGTAATGATAAGATAGCGAAACGGCCACCAATTAGGGCCATTGGGAATATGCCAATTAACATAGCCAAAGTAGCGTAAGTCGTAACAAAAGTGGAATATAACCATTAAAATAATGGCAAACCCTCTTAGCGCATCAACCCATAGTAAACGTTGAGATAACCCTTGAGACAAAGTAACTCCCAATAATCGTGAAGGAAAAGCTTAAAATTGGCTCGTTTGTATTAATAGTAACTTCAGCATACCATAGCCTTATCGAGCGATAAATAAACCCTAAAAAAACCATGGCAACGACAGCTACCTCTACCAATGACAACAATCCAAACCTAGCCTGTCATATTATTGCTTGCTCTGATTGTGGCTTTGTTAATCAATATTCACTGATAAAGACACGTCAGCGCCTTCCCTGCCAACGCTGCGGCCATATATTACTCAGTTTAAAAACTAATTGGCAAACGCGGGTTCGAGCCTTAATTGTTGCTAGTATCATTTTATTTATTGTGAGTAACAGCTTTAGTTTTCTTAGCATCGAAGCAGGATTTAAGACCCAATCGGCAAACTTACTCTCTGGCGTTATTGCATTAATCAACAATCAACAATATTTACTCTCTTTATTAGTCTTTATAACCATCTTTTTATTACCCCTAGTAGAACTATTGGCAATCAGCTATGTTTTCATTGCCAAGCATCTTGATCAAAAGTTGCCTGGCATTCGCCTTTGCTTAAAATTCCTTGTTCATTCTCGCGCCTGGAATATGCTAGATATATTCATGGTTGGCGTATTAGTAACAACCGTAAAATTGGGTGATTCGGCAACACTCGTACCAGGCATTGGGATCTTTAGTTTTGCTGCTCTTATTGTCACACTCACGTTAATCAATTTGCATATCAACTTTTATCAACTCTGGAATTGGTATGCCTCAGACAACTATTTCACAAACTCTTTACCCCGAAAGAAAGAAGCATTATTCGCTTGTAAAACTTGCCATGCCAGCGTGGGGAAAAGCCTTATTGAGCAAGGCTTACCTTGTCCGCGTTGTCTGAGTACAGTAAGACCTCGTATTCGCTATAGCGTACAAAAAACATTGGCATTATTGATTACTGCAACCATTCTTTATATACCGGCTTTGGTTTTGCCTATAATGACCGTAAGTTCTTTTGGACGTGAATCGGAAAATACTATTTTATCCGGCGTCATGCATTTATTTGCTGACGGAATGTGGTTTATTGGCCTAGTTGTTTTTGTTGCAAGTATTTTAGTCCCTATTCTCAAACTGGTGATTTTGGCCTATTTACTCTGGTCCATACAGGTTAATCATCAAAGCCAACCTCGAATTCGGCACCGATTATTTAAGCTAACGGAATTTATTGGTCGCTGGTCAATGATAGATGTCTTTGTCATCACGCTATTGGTGGCCTTAGTACAGTTTGGTATCATCATGAATATTCGCCCAGAGCCTGCTGCTCTTGCGTTTGCCTCGGTTGTTATTTTAACGATGATAGCCGTTGAAACCTTTGATTCTCGTTTATTATGGGATCACGCTAATACCCCGGATAAAACATCATGAGTGATCAACAACTATCAACAGGGCAAGCTCTCGAACAAGAAACCATTTCTCTGATTTGGTTTGTGCCACTTATTGCATTAATCATCGCTATCTCTCTCGCCATTAATGCCTGGAAATCTCAAGGGCCTACGGTTGAGATTTATTTTAAAAAGGCAGAAGGCATTGAACCCAAACAAACAAAAATACGCTACAAAAATGTCGATGTCGGTATTGTAGAATCCGTCAAAGTTAGCGACACCTTAGCTAGCATTGTAGTAACAGCAGAACTTGCTCCAGAATTTTCTGAATACCTATCGGAAAATACAACGTTTTGGGTCGTTTCCCCGAAAGTGTCCCTCTCGGGGATATCAGGTTTAAACACATTAGTTTCAGGCGTATATATTGAAATTGACCCAGGAGAGCCGGGCGAAGAGCAATTTTTATTTCAAGGTTTAGATGACCCCCCCCTTGTTCGCTCTGATAGCAAGGGGACTAGCCATACACTATTTACTCAAGAACTTGGATCCATCGATATTGGTTCACCGGTTTATTTTAAGCAAATTAAAGTAGGCGAGGTAACCAGTTACCAGCTACTAACGGATAATCAAGATATTGAAGTCACTATATTTGTTGAAGCCCCCTACGATAAATTAGTCACCGGCTATAGTCGTTTTTGGAATGTCAGTGGATTTGATATTGGACTGGGTAGTAATGGCGTTAGTGTTGAACTCGAATCCATTAATGCTCTTATTTCAGGTGGAATCGCTTTTGACTCACCTTACATTGAAGACGCCGAAAAGCCCGCTGCACTTAGTAATTATTATATTTTACCAAACCGACAGGCAGTTTTAGATGGCGCTTACGTTACCTCATATTCTTTTATTTTGCACTTTATCAATCAGTCTGTTCGCGGGTTACAACCTGGCTCACCCGTAGAATATTACGGTGTTAAAATCGGACAAGTGAGGGAAATTAATTTTTCCGATATTCAAACCAATGATGAATCAAATTTAGTAGCTATCGATGTACTTATCGACATTCAACCTGAACGCATGTCACAAGAGCTTGAAAGCGAATTATTTGAAGAGCACATCAATAGCATGGTAAATAATGGCTTACGCGGACAGCTAGATTCAGGCAGCATTATCACTGGCGGTCTTTATGTTAAGTTGGTAGATACTAATAAAAAACAAAATAAAAAGTTAGACTATCAACGCGGTTATGCCGTTATACCAACAATACCGGGTGATATAAATCAAGCAACACAGCAACTCGCCTCAATCGTTAACAAAATCAATCAAGTTCCTATTGTAAAAATGGGGGAAGATTTAGCAAGCAGCTTAAATCAGCTTAATAATTTATTAAGCGAACTTAATCAGAGCAACTTTTCAAGCAAAATCAATAATACAATTGCTAATGTCGATAGCGCCGCTCAAGACTTCAAAAAAATCACTGCATCTGCTCTTGGTTCACTAGAGCAATTACAAAAAACTCTATCGACCATGGAAGAATCTATTGCCCCAGATTCACAGCTATATTTCGAATTTCTGGAAACACTAAAAGGCATAAACGAGTCAGCCGATTCATTGAGACAATTTACTGACGAATTAAATCGTTACCCGCAATCATTAATTTTAGGTAAATAAATGTTTATCTTTAAAAAAATTAACCACATCCATATTTTTATTACAATATTGATATTGACTGGATGCGGCAATACCCCAGTAACACACTACTACACATTGCGAGCCGACAACTCAGCATCTCCAACTAAGCAAAATTTATCCGTTTACAAAACTAATAATATTGGTATTGGCCCTTTAGTTATGCCGAGTAGCCTGGAAAATTTTAGTGTGATCAGTGTCGAAAAAAACAATCAAATTATTATCGACCCTTATCATCTATGGTCGGGGGATTTAAAAACCAATATCAATCAAGTGCTCGCAGATAACCTATCTAACATTTTAGGTGTAGATGGGGTTTGGGCATTCCCATGGGATAACCGCAACCGCCCAAAAATACAAGTGCGCATCGCTATAGAACAGTTTATGGGAGAGCGTGGAGGCGATATTACCTTACAAGCAAAATGGACTTTACTTGGCGACTATGGAAAAGAAGAAATTAGAACAGAAAAAACACGTATTATAAAAACGCTTACATCAGATGACTATTTAAGTTATGTCCAGGGACTAAATGCAGCATTGAATGAATTTTCCATGACAATAGCCAACGCGCTAAGCGAAGAATAATCGCGCTCTACTTATTCTCGTTCCTATGCTCCCGCGTGGGAATGCAGACGGAAGCGACTAAAAGCTTAAAACTATATGACTCTTTAGTCGATATTAAAGTAGTTTTTGACCAATAATTTATTTAAAACTTTATGTATTCCCACGCGAGAGCATGGGAACGAGTGGCAACCTAATATTTTCTTGTTAACACACAAAAAGCATAGTTATAGGGATTGTTTTCACTCGCAGGAAATGACTCTCGGCTTATTTCTTGCCATTCATTCTCGTTAATTTCTGGAAAAAAGGCATCTCCATTAATTTCTGCGTCGACTCGTGTTAAGTAGATCTTGTCGGCGTTAGGAAGTGCGTTTGTATAAAGCTCAGCGCCACCAATTAACATAACTTCGTCAATGCCATCAATTGATGCTTGCGCATTCGCAAGCTGCATAGCCTCATCAATACTATGGACCACTTTAACGCCTTCGTGCTGCCACTCTTGCTGACGGGTAACGACTATATTTAAACGCCCGGGTAGTGGCCGACCAATTGATTCAAAAGTCTTTCGCCCCATGACCATAGGCTTCCCCATAGTCATACGCTTAAAATAACGTAGATCTTCCGGTAAGTGCCAAAGCAATTGGTTATCTTTACCTATGGCTCTGTTGTTAGCCATAGCAACAATAATGGAAAGTGATGCCATTGCTATATCTCTACCTTTATACCGCTACGGGTGCTTTAATTGAGGGATGCGGGTCATAACCAATCAATTCAAAATCTTCAAATTGGTAATCGTAAATTGACTCCGGTTTACGCTTTATTTTTAGGCTCGGCAATGGCTTTGGCTCTCGCGCTAATTGGGTTTGAACCTGCTCAAGATGGTTTGAATAAATATGCGAATCGCCAGTGCTTACAATTATTTCACCTAAATCTAAGTCGCATTGTTGCGCAAGCATATGCACCAACAATGCTAAGCTTGCTGTGTTGTAGGGTAAGCCCAAAAAAGAGTCCGAACTGCGAATGTATAATTGTGCAGATAATTTATTATCCGCAACGTAAAATTGATAAAGCAAATGACATGGAGGTAAGGCCATTCTACCGGCTTTGACGTTTTCTTGTGGGCTGACGGTTTCATCAGGCAGATATTCAACATTCCACCCATGAAATAAAATGCGGCGGCTATTGGGATTATTTTTCAGGCAATGAACAACATAGTCAATCTGGTTAATTGTCTCGCCCTCTTTAGTTGGCCAAGCGGTCCATTGTTTTCCATAAAGCGGCCCAAGATCTCCCTCTTCTGTAGCCCACTCATCCCATATACTAACACCATTTTCTTTTAGCCATTTGATATTGGTATCACCGTTTAAAAACCAAATAAGTTCATTGGCAATACTTTTGAAATGTAATTTTTTAGTTGTCAGTAAAGGAAATCCATTAGCTAAATCATGACGATACTGGCGCCCAAAAACCGATAAGGTACCCGTTCCTGTACGATCTCCTTTTTGTGTGCCTGACTTAAGTATGTCATCTAGTAATTCGAGATATTGCTTCATGGTGTTTCTATTTTTCCTAATTTTTTTTCTTATTCGATTTTGATGACTTATTTTTCGATTTCTTCTTGGTACTTTTATCTCCCTCGTCACTCGCTTGTACTGGTATCGGAGCCACACCAAAGCCTTTGGTATAAGCCCAGATAAAAACGCCAAGGCCAATAGCAATCATCGGAGTGGTAAGTAGCTGCCCTCTCGTCATCCAACCAAAAATTAACTCAGGAATGTGAGCATCCGGTTCACGTACAAACTCGACCATAAAACGAAAAATACCATAGATCATCACAAATAGTGCGCTGATGGCTAATCGCGGGCGTGGTTTACGAGCAAACCAATAAATAATCACAAATAGAACCAGCCCCTCAAGAAATGCTTGGTAAAGCTGTGACGGATGGCGCACTAAAGCTTCTGGATCTTTTGGAAACACCATGCCCCAAGCAACATCGGTCTGGCGCCCCCAAAGCTCTTGCCCAATAAAATTACCTAAACGACCGAAACCTAAACCAGGGGCAACAATAACGGCAACAAAATCCATCAATTCGGGAAATTTAATGCCAATGCGCCGACAATAAAGCACATTACTAATGACGACACCCAAGAGACCACCATGGAAAGACATACCACCTTCCCACACTCGAAATAACCAGAGAGGGTCTTCTAACCAGGTTTCAAAATTATAAAAGAAGACATAGCCAATACGGCCACCCAACACCACCCCCAAGGCACCATACACAATAAGATCTTCGACCTGTTTCGGCTGCAGTGGGGAGTTGGGTTTTTTAGCGCGTTGTATGGCTAGACACCATGCCGTTGCAAAGGCCAGTAAATACATGATTCCATACCAATGCACACTCACAGGCCCAAGGGAAAAGGCAACAGGATCAATATTTGGATGCATTAGCATAAGCGGATCAACTCTTCTCGTATATTCAGGATGGAGCCCAAACTCTGTGGGCGCGACATCATATCATTTCACTCCTATGCGCTAAACCTCTTCTGCGATCTGATATTATTTGCATAATCCTAGAATCCTCAGTTGGAAGCGCTGTAAAGTGCGTAGCTCATTCACCCAGAGGGTGCGAAAGCTGAAGTCGGCAAGTTGCTGAATCATATTGAAAAACCATAATTTACGAGCGCCCAACTGAGGATTCTAGGATAATTGAACCACTCGCAACAAATGGACTCTATGAGATCATAATATTGTAAACTTCAGGTAGACTGATCATTCATGTGCGTTATTTTATTTTCATATCAACCCAATTCCTCTACTCCATTGATTTTAGGAGCCAATCGTGACGAATTTTTTATTCGCCCCACGGCTGATGCCTGCTTTTGGCAAGATTATCCCCATGTTCTTGCGGGTAGAGATCTTCAGGCAGGGGGTACATGGTTGGGTATATCGAGAGAAGGACGCTTTGCAGCAATTACCAATGTAAGGGAGCCCAGCGTTATTGTAGAAGACCCTCGGTCTAGGGGCGAACTGACAAAGGATTTTCTTATTGGCGAAGAAGATCCTATAAGGTATCTCGAAAAAATTACGTCGCAACAGCAGCGTTATGCTGGTTTTAATTTACTCGTAGGTGAGTTCTCATCAACAAGAGCGCATTCACTGTACTACCTGAGTAACCGTGATTCAGGTATTAAGGAACTTGGCCCTGGTACCTATGGTCTCAGCAATCACTTGCTAGATAGCCCTTGGCCTAAGGTTAGCGATGGCAAGGAAAAGCTCAAATCGCGTCTCAAAGAAGCAGGCACAGACCACAGTTTAATACGACAAATATTAGAAAACCCAGAACTGGCAGAGGACGAACGCCTACCAAACACTGGCGTTACTTACGAAAAAGAGAAGGCCTTATCAGCTATGTTTATTGCATTACCCGACTATGGCACCCGCACCAGCACCGTAATTACCATCAATGAAGAAAATATTTTATTTAGTGAGCAAAACTATCAAGCCAGTATCGATGGTAAGCCGCGGTTAAAAGATTCTCCAACTTTCTTTACTATCGAACACTCTAAACAATCACCAATGAACGTGGCCGCGACATAATCCCAAAACGTTGCAAAGCATTATCAACGGTTCTGGTTACAGATGCGGCATCGGGTAATTGCATGACCTCTTGTAACAAGGCCTCCGCCTGCTCCAGGGTAATAGCACGGATAACCGATTTTACCCGAGGCAGGTTAGTTGAATTCATGGACAATACATCGTAACCCATTGCCATCAATAAAATGGCCGAACCAGGATCACCCGCCAACTCACCACAAATACTGACGGGTGTGCCTTGGCTATGAGCCGCCTCAACAACAATTTGCAATGCACTTAACACGGCGGGGTGAAACGAATCAAACAGATCCGCTACCCGTGCATTATTGCGATCAACCGCTAATAGGTATTGAGTTAAGTCATTACTGCCCACCGATAAAAAGTCAGCACGAGCAGCCAGTTCTTTTGACTGATAAACGGCCGCCGGAACCTCAATCATCACACCAACAGGTGGCATCTCAATATCTAGACCTTCCTCTACCAGCTCGTTATACCCTCGAAAAATTAAGGACTGCGCCTCTTCTAATTCAGGAATTGAAGAAATCATAGGAAGCATAATTCGGAGGTTATCCAGGCCCTCTGAGGCCCGCATCATCGCGCGAACTTGAGCAAGGAAAATTTCTGGATGATCCAAGGTCACCCGTATTCCACGCCAGCCCAAAAATGGATTGGCTTCTTTGATAGGGAAGTAACTCAAGGGCTTATCGCCCCCAATATCCAGAGTGCGCATCGTGACAGGATGAGGAGCAAAAGCCTCTAACTGCTCACGATAAATATTGTGCTGTTCCGCTTCTGTTGGAAAGCTATCACGCAGCAAAAAGGGAACCTCTGTTCGATAGAGACCGACCCCTTCTGCACCCCGTTCAATAGAGCGGGTCACATCCGCCATCAAACCTGTATTCACCCATAAGGGCACTCGATGATGATCCAATGTTTCACAAGGCAATTCGCGCAAAAGCTCATAGCTTTTCACCATTTCTTGGTCTTCACGAACCAAGGCCTGGAATTCCTCAAGGGCATCTTCACTAGGGTTAATATAAACATTGCCTCGATAGCCATCCACAATGATCTGACTACCCTCAAACTGGGTAAAAGGCAAATCCACTGCACCCATGACCGTGGGAATACCCATAGTTTTTGCCAAAATGGCGATATGAGAACTCGCTGAACCCTGAACGGAAACAAGACCGGCTAATTTGCTTTGAGGGATCTCACCTAGGACAGAGGCCGTTAGCTCTTCACCAATCAGAATGGTATTGTCAGGGTACACCCGCTCATCACCAACGGACTGTTGTAAACAACCCAAAACGCGTCGACCTAAATCCCGGATATCGGCAGAGCGCTCGCGCAGATAGGGGTCATGCATTGCTGCAAAGGTTTGAGCGTGGCGAAGAATCACCTGGCTCCATGCATAGGGAGCAGAAATGCCTTTATCGATGATATCGATCACTTCACGTATCATCATTTTATCGTCCAGCATCGCTAAATAAGCATCAAATAAGGCGCGCTCTTCAACGGTTAATCGATCTTCCAGCTTATCGCCCAAGGCTTCAATTTCTTTGCGAGCCACCCCCAAGGATTCATGAAAAAAGCGTGTCTCACATTCAATATTGTCAGTCTTTTGAAAAGGGACGCTGGAAAGATCCGCTGTGGGGGAATAAACCACCACCGTACCAATAGCAACACCCTGCACACCCGGCATACCTTTAAACCGAGCATCAGTTGTTTCTTGAGTGTATTGCTCTAAGCCCCCCGTGGCTTCCGCATGAGCAATAATACCCGAGAGCTGCGCCGATAAAGTCAGAAGAAAGGCTTCATCTTCCTCATCGAAACGACGGCGATCTTTTTGCTGAACAGCTAAAACACCTAGCACCACTTTTTGATGAATAATAGGAACACCAAGAAAAGAGCCAAAGTGCTCTTCACCGGTTTCAGGGAAGTAGAGATAACGGGAATGAGCTTCGGCATTTTCAAGATTGATTGGCTCGCCACGCTTGGCAACATATCCCACCAACCCCTCGCTTGGGGTCATGCTAACAATGCCTACCGCCGTTTGATTTAGCCCTTGAGTGGCACGTAAAACATAGTTGCCTGCCTCATCGCGCAAATACAAAGAACATACCTTGACACCCATCGCATCACGGATACGGTCAACCACAACCACCATAGCCGATGCCAAGTCGGAGGCGGCTGTTACTTCTTGGGTTATCGCTCTTAGTCTTTCCAGCATCTCTTAGCACATATTAAAGGGTCTGTTTTGCCGGTTTGAGCCAGGGTCTCAAAAACCTATCAAAACAAAGGATTATGTTGTTTTTCTTACATTCACTTATTCAATCCACTTACTTCTTCTATCTATCCAGACTCTCTCATTTTTTGCAGTTGGCTATGAGCAGGAGCAAGTGCCTTGAGCGCGCGCCGATAGACTTCACGCTTAAATGAGATAACTTGATCCAAGGGATACCAATAGCTCACCCAGCGCCAATCATCAAATTCGGCAGGCTCTGATTGATCAAAGCGGATAGCACTTTCATCAACTTGTAATTCCAATAAGAACCACTTTTGTTTTTGCCCGATGCAAAGTGGCATTTTATTTTCTCTTATCATTTTGCGAGGTAGGCGATAACGCAGCCAGCCGTGCGTGGTATCAACAATCCTGACATCACCAGGCGAAAGCCCCACTTCTTCCTTAAGTTCTCGATACAAGGCTTGCTCTGGTGTTTCTCCCGAATGAATACCACCCTGAGGAAATTGCCACGCGTCCACACCTCCTACTCGTCTAGCCCACAGTAACTGCCCTTGGTCATTGGTTACCATGATGCCGACATTGGCACGAAAACCATCCGCATCAATCACATTCCCTCCCCATAGAATATTTGCTTACGAATCAAAGCATTAATAGACCTTCAACTCTATCATAGAATGCCCGCAACAAAACAACTGAAATTAATGACTGACGGCTTTAAGGCTTAAAAACAAAGGGCAATTGATCAATTTAGCGCCACAAATACGCTTTCACAAGTAATTTAAGCCTAATTATTCATTAGACTTTTGGCCATGTAAACTTTTGACAAACTGAAAAAAACCATGGCGCCCACTAAAAATACGATTGAATCGATAACACCCAACAAAGCGTAATATAGATTACCCATGTATTCAGAAAAAAAGTAAAACAGAATCAGACAATATAAGAGAGATTAGCATTATCTTCTCTCCTTAATGCTGATCGTTAGATGTCAACTTACGGGGGATAGCATTCTGTGGCGGACTATTAAGATTGATGATATTCCCCATCAGCATACATAAACCGCCAATCAATAAAGCTAACTCGAGCTGTTCTGAGTAAAGTAAAACACCAACCAAGGCAATAATCGGCAACCTTAAAAAATCGAGCGTCACTACGGTGCTGGCTTCTGCATATTGCATCGCCTTAGCCATACAGTAATGAGCAGAAAGGGCTGTCAAACCAATCGGCAAGAGCCACAACCACTGTACAGCAGTCGGCCAAGCCCAACTATGTATTGATAAAGCTAGGCCCATTGGTAGCTGAATCAGACACATAAAAAACAGAATAGCAATGACGGAATCTGAAGAACTCAATGACTTAGTCGCCGTATGTGAAATGGCGTAACAAATAGCTGATGCAAGAACAATAAAAGATGCATTATCAATGATTGCAAGACCCGGTTGTAAAATGATAACAACACCCATCGTTCCTAAAAGAATCGCGACTATTTTTCGTATCGTTACTTTTTCGCCTAACGCTATTGCAGCAATAATTAAGGTCCAAATAGGTACAGTGAACTCCAGCGCAAAAACCTCTGCCAACGGCAGTATACCAATACCCATAAACCACCCATATTGGCCTCCAAAATGGAAAAGATTTCTTAATGCATGAAGACCCAGCTTATTTGTTTTAATCCTTATATTTTTTTTATCAATTAGTATGACAATAGATAAAAATAGCAGGCCAATAACACTACGAAAAAATAACATATGATGCGTCGCCATTTCTCCACTCAAATTGCGAACACATACCGCCATTGTGCTGAACGAAAGTAATGTACCCATCATCCAAGTAACTGCATGTATATTTGATAAAGCTTTACTGCTCTGACTATTGTGCATTTTTTATGTTTCTATAAATTAAATATATGACAAGAAGCATGACGACCACGACATCAAAAATCAAGCGCACTAGTCTTTAAAAAAGAACATAACTACTCCTCGTTCAAAAGATAAAAAGAAATACCCAATTAGAATCATGACTAACATGTTTGACACTTTGCTTCGAAAGATTCACTATTCGAGCCACGTATGTATCTGGCTGCGTATACCAGCCAGCCAAAGCAATAAGGACCGATAGTGAACTTAGCGATTTTTGATCTCGACAACACATTACTCGCTGGTGATAGCGACTATACTTGGGGCCAATTTTTAGTATCAAAAGGCATTGTTGATACCGAAGAATACACCCAGGAAAACGACCGTTTTTATGAAGCCTACAAAAATAAAACCCTAGATATCTATGAATATCAACGATTTGTACTAAAACCCCTTATCCCCATGAGTATTGCCGAACGCCAAGCCCTACATAAAGAGTTTATGGAATCTGTCATCGCTACCTTGCGTCTCGATAAAGCGGATAATCTTATTAGGCAACACCAAGAAAAAGGTGATCACCTGCTGATCATTACAGCGACTAATCGTTTTATTGCCGGCCCGATCGGCCCATGGTTGGGTATCGAGACGGTACTCGCAACCGAACCCGAAGAACTCAATGGCTCATTTACCGGAGAGGTCTCAGGGACCCCTTGCTTTCAAGAAGGTAAAATTACCCGTTTGCAACAATGGCTAAAACAGGAAGCACTAGAACCAAAGGAAATCATTTTTTACAGCGACTCTATTAATGACCTTCCTCTTCTCAATTATGCGGATAAAGCCGTTGCCGTTGACCCGGATGCACGATTGAAAGAGCACGCAATTTCTGCTGGCTGGGATATTATTAGCTTGCGAGATTAACTCAGATAGGGGCTTCAATCCATCAAGCAGACAAAAACAAACTACTGAGTGGATATCACGCAAAGCTGGATAATAACAGGAAAAACCTTATACTCATGCACTAAAAAAGGACTCGGTATACATGACCCAAAAAATTGATGTTTCAATATATCGCTTTCTGACACTTATTTTTTTAAGTGTGGCCCTGCTGTCTGGATGTGGAAAAGAGCCGGAGCCAGTAGTAGAGCAACCAATAGCAGATCAGCAAAATATCGAACCCACCGTGAACCAAGTAGATAAGGAACAGGCTGAGCTTGTCAGCACCGAATTACTGCAACAAGGGCAATCTATACTGGACTCGTTAGTATCTACCTCAGAACAGCTCCAGCAGACCGTCAAAGCATTACTAACGACACCCAATGAAGAGACACTGGTTGCTGCCCAAACGCAATGGCAAGATGTATTTACACAGTACCAGAAAATTATTCCTTTCTTATATTTTGATCACTCAAGTATATCCCCTAGCTTAGAGCAATGGCGTTTTACACTGGCCGCGTGGCCACTGCAACCTGGTTACCTTGATAGCTACGACGTATACCTTCACAGTGGTATCGTCAATGACATCACTCTGCCTATCACCACTGAATCCTTGCGTAAACAACATGGCTTGACGGACACCGAAGAAGTCACTCTAGGCTTGTATGCCATTGAGTTTTTGTTATGGGGCGATAAAGCCTCCGGAGATGACATCAGTAAACGCTACCTCAAGCAAACAAAAATACCTGCTGAATTAGCACAGTCTGATCTTAAAATAGCAGAGCTGCCCAATAATCGGCGGCGGGAATTACTTGAACTACAAACTATCTTACTGACACAGGATTTTAAATTGCTGCATACCCAATGGCAAAATGCGGGCACCTTATTCGATCTATATCAACAGATTAGCCCCAGCGAAAAAATTGATGCTTATCACAACGGCTTTGCTAGCGCCCTAGATAGTATTGAAAATTTAATCGCTTATTCTATTGAGGCTAGCAATCCTGAAAATACTTATCCTGAACGATTTATAACACTCCGCAACAAAGCCGCAAGCATGCAGTTAGCGGCCATAAAAGATAGTTATTTTGGTGATAACAATAGTGCCAATAATGAAACAAGCAATCTAGCAGGACTACTAGACATACAACAGCGAACAAATGTAGTTGCGAAAATAGAAGATCTAGAAAAGCAGCTTAGTGAATAAATTATTTAGGACAGCCTTTCAAACGCAATAACGTCACCACTGGGTTAAGAGGTACCGATGTTAAATACTAAAGTGTTAAACAATAAAGTTATCGTAATTACTGGTGCAGGTAGTGGACTTGGACGAGCCTTAGCGCAAGCCTTTTGCAAGGAGGGCTGCCAAGTCATTGGGCTAGGACGCCAGCTTCAACGCTTACAAGAAACGGCTGATAGCATTAACGATGGCAACTTTCACTTCCATACTGTAGATATGGGAGAAGCGGAACAAGTTCAAAATGTTATAGAACAAATTATTCAAAAACACTCCGTGATTGATGTACTTTTTAACAATGCAGCAACCTACCCTAAAGTTAACTTTGTCGATGAAACTGCACAAGATTTTATCAATTGCATAAAGACTAATGTTATTGGTGTTGCCAATGCGTGCAAAGCCGTATTACCTACGTTGCTAAAGCAGGGCCATGGTCGTATTTATAACGTTGGAAGCTGGGCAGATATCGCTCCGATTGCTAACAGCGCTGCTTACTCAGCGAGTAAGGGTGCAATCCATGCGTTAACAAAAGGAATCGCTAGAGATATCGAGCATTTGCAAACCAAGGTAGAAATCCATGAGTGGATACCCGGCCATTTAAATACTCAAATGAGTGATTATACGGGAATTGATCCCGCAGTCTCCGCTGGCTGGGCAGTCAACCTAGTCAAAAAAGAAAATATGTCTAACAATGCTGTCTTTGATCGCGACCAAGAGTGGGTTCCACCAAAGTCAATCAAGCAAAAAATAAAAGAAAAATTGTTGTTTTGGAAATAAAATTTTTATTGTCGTTTTTGTTTAGTTGGCTATGGATGGCCTACCCAGCGGCGATTAGCCGCTGCGAGAAACAAAAATACCAGCAAATCGACGCATTTGCGCCAGAATTTTTGCTTCGACGCCTAAAAAAAGCCAGGAAGGCTTTTTTTAGGCTTAACTATTGAGATCACAAATAATATGATCAGCAACTCTCAATGCATTAGCTGCAATAGTTAAGCTAGGGTTTGTCCCCCCACTCGTTGGCATAAATGAACTATCTGCTATATATAAATTTGTCAGCCCATGGGCCTTACAATTTTTATCGACAACACTCGTTAACGGGTCATCGCCTGCTCTACAGGTGCCACAAGGATGTCCGTAATTTAAATTAATACCAACGCCCATGGGCAAACTTTTCAGTTGCGAAAGACGTTTTCGAATCGCTGCTTTCATGCCGAGAACACGTCGACGAAATTCATCATGAATGGTATATTCGACCCTCATTCCCGAGGGAGTTTTTTCATCAAGAACGATACGATTTTCTGCATAAGGAAAATCTTCAACAATCGTTGTAAAAATTGTCGCCTCACCAAATAGCTTGCTGGCAATATAAGCAGGGATGCGTAAAAAATGTCTGAGCGGTTTTAATTTTCTTAATGGACTCTGATCAAAAAGAAGCCGCAATGCATAGAGCACATAGCCGTAACCTGCGTGCAAGCCTGCCGACTGAAACTCTCCCCACTTTTCTGTGCCCACATTGTAGAGATCTCTTGTCGCAATGGTTTTTTTGGCTCCCTCAGTTGAACATTTTTGTTTTGGCCAAAATGCAATAAAGTCACTCGCATGAAACATGAGATTTTTACCGACAAGACTCGATTGGTTTGCCAAGCCTTGAGGCCAATATTGGTTGACAGATCGCTGCAAGATAACAGGCGTAAAATAAGCACCTGCGGCTAAAACAATGCTTTTGCCCTGCAATTGCTTTTGTTCATCTCGATATATAACTTCAATATCGGTAACGGTGTCCGCATTCGCATTAATGCGAATGACGTCCGTCTTATCTAAGATAGTTAAATAACCACTCTCCAAAGCAGGTTGTATACAGGCATTGTTGCTATCTTGTTTGCAACGTTTAGGGCAAATATGACCACCACACTCTCCACAAGATGGCTCATAATTAATCGCAACGTGTAGCCTATAAGGATGTAAACCCGCTTGTTGAAATGATTGAAAAAAATATTGGTCTGCATCACACATAGCAGGAGGGGCTTTTAGTTGATATTGCGATGTGCAATCCAAAGGATCCGGCGTACCACAAACTGAAAATAAGGTTTCAGCCTGTTGATAATAAGTTTCCAAGGTTTGGTAGTCAAAAGGCCATTGTATCGTTTCACCGTTGGGCAAAGTTTGCAGCTCGAAATCGCTGGGCAATAGCCGTTGCAAAGCTGCCGCATAAAGCAAACTGGAACCACCAACGCCGCAACCCAAAGGCGCCCAAAAATTTGTCGTGCTACCATCCACAGTGGCTGTCAGTTGCGATGGCCATTTGCCATTTTCCAAGCGTTCTTTAGGATCTTCTTGCTCAACTTCTACACCTTGATATTGCTTAAATGAAGAGTAGCCTTTTTCAACCAATAATACGCGCTTTTGCTGACGAGCCAATTGGTAAGCAGCCGTACAACCTCCCATCCCTGCGCCAATAATGATGGCATCCCATTGCGTGTCAAATATTTCGTTATCTGTCATTGCGGAGTATCTTTTTTTCGTGGAGAAAAAGTAGAAGGCAGTGTAAACAAAGGGTCAAACATCGCGCTAATTTGTTGCGCGCCATAGGAAGAGACATGATTATTATCAAAATAAACAGGCTTTCCATCTAACATTAAAGAACACGTTTCTTTATTACAAAAAAATGGATGCGTTTTAATAATATGAATATGACCTTGTTGCTCTAATCTTGTGAACAAATTTTGTATCATTTTTTGTTGATCGTAAACTTCTGCATAAGGAATAGTTGTCAACGCATCCAGTTTGTTAATCACATCCTTATCATCCCGAATAAGTCCAGCGGCTAAATAGCGAGAAACATAGTTAGCAAACTCTGGAGGCTGTTCAACTACGTAAGGAATATACCCAAGTTCATTTAATGTTCTAACGGTATCTTCAAACTTACTTAAAAAGAACTGTGCTTGATTATCAATATCTCCCGGTTTTCCATGTTCATCCCAAAGCTGTATTGTATTGTGTACGTCAGTACCAATACCTTGCCCTCTAAGATAATAAGTCCAGCGTCCAATTAAAACAATTTGATCAATTCGCCTATCCTTATCCAACAGCGTTCGAATGCTTGCATTACGTATACGACATTCTCTATCGATTGAACGGGGAGATACCGACTCATCTTTATCAATACCAAAAACGGGCGGACAGCCACCGGTCCAAGCAATCAGGGCCGGACTTTGTCGATCAGTGACTTGTTGTTGATAACCACGTTTGTAGGCGCCGCCATGGGAGTCGCCCCACATGAGTGTGTACTCTAACGAGTTAAGTGGCGATTGAATTTCACAGTAGCTAACCATCGGCAATATCTCATTATCGCTCTCATAGCAGTTAGTAAAATCACCAAATAAATCACCCGCAGCCTCTGCAAAATTAGCGGCTTGCGGGCTTAATCTCTGAGGCGCCCCCTGGCTTACGTGAAGGTAAACACCTAAGGCAATTAATAACAATGAGCTAAGGCTTGCACTCGCGAACAGGGGAAACGTTTTTTTCGAAAATAACACCCTTCCCTGTCTAAAAGGTATTTCTATATAACGCCAAGAGAGGATTGCTGCAAGAAAAGTGGCAGCGGTCAACAAGAGTATTTCGACTGAATTGAGAGGGCCCAACTTTCCATAGGTATAGAAAACATAAAAGGGCCAGTGCCACAAATAAAGAGAGTAAGAAATTTTCCCAATAAAGACTGGGACAGGGTGAGCCAGCCAACTTGAAAATACGGTGTGTTTAGACTCGCCAACATACAACAATATTAATGTTCCCAAACAAGGCCAGATTGCTGTCATTCCAGGAAAGGGGGTCTTTTCGTTATAAAAAATAACCGGTAAGGCGATCAATACAAAACCAATAAGTGCTAATGCGGATTGATATAAGCGATTATTTATTTTAGGAAGTTTACTAGCTGCCAGCACCACCCCGCAAAACATTTCCCATGCTCGGAAGGGGTAAAGATAAAAAACAGCCGAGTTATTTTCTGGTAAATAAATAATGGAAGCAAATAACGATGCTAAGGTTAAAAAGCCCATGGAGAGCAAAATCCAACGCCGATTAATGCGAAAGACTAACCAAGCAAGAAAGGGAAAAATAATATAAAACTGTTCTTCTACCGATAGTGACCAAGTATGCAATAAGGGTTTTAAATGAGCACCACTGTCGAAGTAACCGGTTTCACGGTAAAAAAAGACATTGGATAAATAGCTCGTAGCGGCAATCAGACTTTGGCCAAACTTTTTTAATTCTCCTGGCAACATCAACCAGTAGGCCAGCAAAAAACTGACGAGCATAACGACGGCAAAGACGGGCATCAGTCTGCGAATACGTCGAAAGTAAAAGCCTACAAAACTGAATGATTCTTCTTGCAGTTGCTTCAAAATAATTGAGCCAATCAAATACCCTGAAAGCACGAAAAAGATATCAACCCCGATGAATCCGCCACTTAGACCAGGGATACCGAAGTGAAAAAAGATAACAACTAATACGGCGATCGCTCGCAGGCCATCAATATCAGCACGATAAATCACAAAAGATTCCTAAATAGCGGCAATATCATTAATAATTACTCTAGAGACAAGGCTGAAATGGAAAATAGTTTTACGTGCTACTCTAAGATATTTGTTTTATTTTTTAGAATTGAGCAAAGAACATATAAAAAACCTGCAAAAGCAGGTTTATATTTTTTCAAACCCTAGCCAAAGACAAGTCACTTAAACTAGGGTAAAAAGTCACCAAAGATTTATTCATCAAGCTCAGCTTCATAAGCCTCACTATCAAGCGCATTATCTAACTCTTCAATGGCATCAGGTTGCACTCTAAAAAACCAACCTTCATCGTAGGGCGATTCATTCACCGTTTCCGGCGCATCTTCAAGCAATTCATTCACGGCAATGACCTCACCTGACACAGGAGAATAAATATCAGAAGCCGCCTTAACTGACTCCACGACACCGGCTTGCTCACCTGACGCAACCGTTGAACCCACCTCAGGACACTCCACATAAACGACATCACCTAAGCTGTCTTGTGCGTAGTCACTAATCCCCACCGTCACAGTGCCATCCTCTTCAATACGTGCCCATTCGTGAGATGAAAGGTATCTTAATTCGCTGCGAATCTCGCTCATAATTTTTTCCCCGATTTAAAGTAGTGCTTTACCATTGCGCACAAAGCTAGGCTTAACCATATCAGCGCTTAAGTGTTTATTGCGCACCTCCACCTGACATTGCGCGCCTATTTTAGCGGCAATAGGCACTCTCGCCAATCCAATACTGAGATTTAATGTGGGTGAAAACGTCCCGCTGGTTATTTCACCCTCGCCTACCCCCTCAATGATCACTTTTTGATGGGCTCGCAATACCCCTTTATCACGCAAAACAAGACCGACTAGCTTATGAGTGATGCCTTGCTGCTTTTCTTCGGTGATGGCACGGCGACCAACAAAATCTCGGTCTTCAGGCTCCCAGGTAATCGTCCAAGCCATATTAGCAATGAGCGGAGACACCTCATCATTCATTTCATTACCATACAAATTCATACCCGCCTCAAGGCGAAGTGTATCGCGTGCGCCTAAGCCACAAGCGGGAACACCTGCTGCGGATAAAGACTCCCACAAGGCAACCAGTTCATGGGCTGGTAAAATAATTTCCAAACCATCCTCACCGGTATAACCTGTTCGCGCATAGAAGCCTTCTCCTACTTCCACGCCCTGAAAAATCGATAGCTCTTCAATAGAATCCGCCAACGCTGAATTTACCTCAGTATGTTTTGCGATGGCATTAGGACCCTGTATAGCCAACATAGCAAGATCGTCACGCTCTTTAATAGACACATCAAAAGTAGCAGACTGAATCTCCATCCACGCTAAGTCTTTCTCTCGGGTACCGCAGTTGACCACCAATCGATACCACTGACCACAAGCGTCGCCCATGTTATAGACAATCAAATCATCGATCACTCCCCCCTGCTCATTGAGCATACCGGTGTAAATTGCCTTACCCGCCATACCATCGATTTTGGCAACATCATTGGCCAATAATTTGCGCAAATAGGCCCGGGAATCACTTCCGCTAACATCGACAACCGTCATGTGGGACACGTCAAACATACCCACATCCGTCCGGACGGCCTTATGTTCTTCAATTTGGGAACCATAATTAACCGGCATGTCCCAGCCAGAAAAATCGACTAATTTACCGTTATTGGCAAGATGCCAATTATAAAGAGGTGTGCGTTGACCCATGGGATACCTTTTGTATTGTTAGCTGTCGGGATAAGTTTACAGTAGACAAGCTATAAAGAGCAGTATTGACTACCTTAGAGATAGTAAAGTTTTTAGAACTATAGGATGTTCGCACCTTATTCTATATTCTATTTTTACGCCCACACGATTAAACATTAAAAACTGCTCACACCTGGATATTTAGAGCCCGGTTGACCCACTAGGACAATTGACCTAAAATACCGGGTCAATTGTCCTAGTGAAAAATCAATGAAAGATTCCTCAACATATTCCCGCATAGTGGAAGCAGCAGACGAACTTTTTTATCGGCAGGGTTTTGAGCACACATCATTCGCGCAAATCGCTAAAAAAGTGAATATTTCTAGAGGAAATTTCTATTACCACTTTAAAACTAAAGATAAAATTTTAGATGCGGTAATTGCTAAGCGCTTAAAAAATACAGAAATGATGTTAGACAAATGGGAAATAGAGGGCGAATCTCCTCTAGATAGAATACAAAGCTTCATTAATATTTTAATTACAAATCAAGTCAATATTCAGCGTTATGGTTGCCCTGTTGGAACACTAAATAGTGAATTAAGTAAACTCAAGCATCCATCAAAACCAGAGGCCAATAAATTGTTTTTACTATTTCGATCTTGGCTATCTAGACAATTTGAGCAATTAAACTATTCCAAAGAAGCTGATGATTTAGCGATGCATCTGCTGGCGTTTAGTCAAGGGGTAGCCGTGCTATCCAGTACATTTGAAGATGAAGCCTTTATTAAAAAAGAAGTGAAACGTCTTAGCCAATGGCTAAAAAATGAAGTCATAAAAAAACACTAATACAGGGGAAAACAATGTTTATTGTATTCTTATATTTTTCAAAAAATAAAGATCAAGCAAGCACATATATGGAACAACATAATCAGTGGCTTCAACAAGGCTTCGAAGAAAATACTTTTTTATTAGCAGGTTCTATCAATCCAGATTTGGGTGGTTCAATTATTGCCACAGGTTTATCTAGGAACGATTTAGAAAAAAAAGTTAACCTGGATCCATTTGTTGAAAAAGATATTGTTCATTATGAAATTATCGAAATTGATATAAAAAAAACAGATCCACGATTACATTTTTTGTTAAATAAAAACGAATAATCACTATGAATACGACAACAGGTCCCGATGGCAAACCCCGTTGCGGCTGGTGTGCTGCAGCCCCAGAATTTTTTGCTTACCATG
>JBNKUQ010000049.1:0-23466 GCA_050298695.1 Cellvibrionaceae bacterium | reverse complement strand
GGAAACTATAGACTATTGGAGGAAGAAATGTTGACGGCTATACAAGAAGGTTTCTTTGTCCAGGATATTCATGTATCTCCCATTCAAGATTTTATTCACCAGGTGAATAAATATTGGCTGGTAAATTTGTCAAAAAATAAAGAACATCTCCTTACATTATCAGGTGAAAAATATTACAAAGAATTTATTAAATATCTGAGATGTTATCTTGTTTTATTTAAAAGAGGGGTATTTATATTACATACTACTGCTTATAAAAAGACTGAAGCATAATATATGACTACGTCAATTTTACCCTTGGTAAAGGAAAAACAGATACGGATATTCAAAGAACGAGCAGATGCATCACAATCAATTTTGACACTTGGCGGGACAGGGCCTAATGGATCAATACACGCCCTGTATTTAAAAGCATTAGGCGCAAGTACTGTAAAGTCTCTTGCGCAGATCAATATATTATCAGCCAGTGCTTTTGCATTTTTCATTTTTACTGCAAATGAAAGAGGGGCGCTGAATATTGATCACTATATGAATTATGATAAGTGGGTCCGTGCAAAGCATAAACAACCGTTTCTAAAAATACTTAAACATTTTAGCCGTTTCAGATTGCCGGATACTCCACTTTATCCGCATAAACTGATTAAAGAAACTATCTATTATTTATTTGATGCTGAGTTTTCTGAGTTAACACTAAAAGATTTTGAGCACAAACTTCGATTTTGGGTATATTGTTCTGTTTCTAACAAAAATCTTTGTTTATCTGCTGAAAACTTTCCCCATATGACAGTCTGGGAAGCGATAACAGCATCATCTTCAATTCCGTTTGTACACGGTGAATTCAAGTATCAGGGATATAGTTTCAGAGACGGTGTCTTTTCTCCTTCTTTTAAGTCATTGCTTCAAACATTGAAAAAGACAAATTTCAATCATTTATATTTAAATTATAAAAAGAACGCAAATAGAAAACGGTTATTATTAGTTAGTAACACTGATTCACTCACGCCTATGATAGAGCTAGTTGCAGATTATTTTATGTTCATTTGTAATATTCCTAATTATCGAGTTAATAAAACACATCGATTATTGATAAACCAATAAAATGTTTTAGAAAGGTTTAATCTAGTTTTGATGTTTGTTTTTTTATCATAACTTTGCCCGACTGCGACCGCAGAGCGGCGGTCACATAAGAAAATGGTAACTTTAAATGGATTTATGAGGAGACTAAGGCATGGTTGAATTAATATTCACGATATTATTAATCCCCATTTTATTGTTAAGTGTGATTGTAATGTTTGATGCTGCAAAAACGATCGTTATTGATAAAGTGGTCGTGGAGAGAAAAAAATACCAATACTTAGATTATATGAAAGAAATATTACGGGAGAGTGAAAGCAAATTGGTAAGTAAAAATGCAGTTGATATTGTAAATATGATGCATAATACAATTAAAAATGTAATGACTAAATTTTATAAAGAAGAATTGGATGTTGATTCTACTGGATTTTATGATAGTTATTGTACAGATGAAAAAATAAAAGATTACTATTATTACCTGATAACTCAACGATATTATCGGCAATTAAGTGACAAAAAATTTGGTTTCTGGCTGAATGATAAAACAGAAATAGCAAAAGAGATTGAGGATATGCATCTTGCTAGTATAGAAAATTTATCAGAATCTAAAATTAATGAGTTTAAAGAAAAACTTAGTGAGGATGCTCTGGATCATTTAAGATTGTAGTTACACGGTTTTAGCAACAATCTCGTGTGAATCCAAGGCAAATTGTCATTCTGGTGTATCTTATTGAGCGACTTCATTAGGATGATACGGTTGACATCACTGGGTTACAAGTTAATTTAGGACCATAACATTACTTGTTACTTTCTCTACTATTTTCCTTCCTTTACTTTTTTGCTGGCCTTTCCTTTTTAAATATTTTTGTTCATGGATTTTTGGGCGAATGATATTGTTCGTATACTCGCTGAAATAGTTATAAAAAAAGAAGTGGTGTTGCATGAGATGGCATAGATAGCCGACAAAATGTTGAATATCGCGCCAAAAAGTTAAAAATCAATCAACTTATAAAAAATGTATTGTTTTTTGATCGCACTTTTGATTATTATGCGACCAAATAAAAAACGAGTATCGCATCTAATCTTGCTAGATCCACTCTAAATCATTTTTTGATTGAAGTTAGGTGTTGGTATTTTTACCGTTATTTTAGTAGTATTTTTGCAATCTCAAAATTAAAAAAACTGAATTACTTCTCTCTAGTTGAGCCAATTTTGGGGCATCGTCTTTTGGAAGTGGTAATTATAAAGGAATTAAGACCGATGTTATTCCCGATCAGGTTCTCTATTGTTAGCCTAACTCTTTTATTCGTCCTCAATGTTCCAGCTTATGCAACGGATGAACCCCCTACAGAGAGTGGAGGTTGTCAGCGCTATCCCATTGTCCTTCCTTATGCATTGTTAGAACAAACTACGGAGGGGGCATTCCTCGATATGCCTCATGGTGAAGATGTCAGTAGTTTCGATTGGCTCTCCTGGGATGGATCAGACGGTGAGTACAGCATTGCCTCAAGCCTGTTGAATGCCTCTTTAGTGTCTAATTATGAAAATCCAGAAGATTTCAGTGATAGTAGCTTAGAGGTTGGCGACTTTCTCTATACTGCTAATCGTGAGTAAATAAACTACTATCTGAGAGAAACCCTCACTAAGCTCAAGGGCAAGAATATTTCGTTACCTGTGTGGCAAGAAAAACAAAAGCCGCTTCGCCTTTATGGCTGGCATGAAGTCTCTCAGGGAGAGTGGGAGTATGTTCAACGAGAGGTTGTTTACGGCCTTGACGCACAGGGCGTAGAGAATTATTTAACGCAATCTCCCCTTACACAACCTGGCATACAAAGCTTTGAGGATAAAGCCTTTATCTATGAAGGCTTCAGCTACCAAACTGAATACCGCTTAGCGACCTACGCCAATGTCACAATTACTGATTTTGCGTTGGGTGAAAATGATATTGAGTACGTTATTCAGTCGGCTATTCCGAATCAGTTATCTCTTCAGTTTAATGGCTTTACGTACTGTAGTGACATACCTAATACGGCCCCTGTTGTGCAAAATCAAACCATTTTGATCAACGAGGATACGGAAGCAAACATTTATTTACTAGCAAGCGATGCTGAATCTCAGCCCATCACCTACAGCATAATTAACCAACCCTTATACGGTAGCTTAACAGCTCTGTTAACCGAAGGTGAGGGTGCATATCGTTATATACCAAACCCTAATTTCAGTGGCACCGATAGCATCACCTATATTGCCTCAGACGGACAGCTAAGCTCTGCTCTTTCAACTATTACCGTTAATGTTGCTCCTGTTAATGATGCCCCTGTTGCAGATTCGCTGAATGTTAATGGTACAGAAGATACCGCCGTAACATTGGTATTGAGTGCAAATGACCCAGAAGGCAGTGCGCTCAGCTTCGAGATCCTTACGCAACCCACTCATGGCACACTTTCAGGAACCGTCCCAAGTCTCAGTTACCAGCCAGCCTCCCAGTTTGCAGGTAGTGATAGTTTTACTTATCGCGTTAACGATGGCGAACTAGACTCTAATATTGCCACCGTGACTATCACTATTGATGCAGTGAATGATGCCCCAATAGCGGTAGACCTTATCGTCAGTACTGATGAGAATACGCCGGTAGGTATCCAACTCTCAGCAAGTGATGCCGAAGGGGATCCACTGACTTATACGCTACTATCAATGCCCGAAAATGGTACGTTGAGTGGCGTAGGGAGTCAGATTAACTACACCCCAAACAACGGCTTTGTTGGGAACGATACCTTTACTTATCAAGCAAGTGATACTGAGGCAAACTCTAATGCTGCTTCGGTGACGGTGGTCGTTAATAACCTCAACGATGCACCGCTTGCTCAAGACTTAACGCAAACTCTTCAAGAAGATAGTTCTGTGGCGATTCAGCTTAGCGCGACTGACCCAGACCAAGATACACTGAGTTTTGCTATTGTCACCATGCCTAGCAATGGGAATCTCACTGGTGATGGAGTCAATTGGACCTATACCCCTGCAGACAATTTCAGTGGGCTAGATAGTTTTACTTATCGAGCGAATGATGGGGTGGTTGACTCTAATCTTGCCACCGTGACACTGACGGTATCTTCTGTTAATGATGCGCCTACTGCAAACAGCATTAATACCAGCACTGACGAGGACACCTCTGTTGCCGTTGCTTTATCCGGAGCGGATATCGATGGCGATGCGCTCACATATCGGCTTGCTTCTACTCCTTCACTCGGAAATTTACGTGGTGATGCCCCTAACCTGATTTATACCCCTAATAACAACACCACTGGCACTGACCGTTTTGACTTTGTTGTGAATGACGGCCAGGTAGATTCTGAGCTTGCCACCGTTGTCATAACGATTACCTCTATCAATGATGCGCCGGTTGCTCAATCAGTAGATATTACTGTGAGCGAAGATACACCAACCGCTATTGGCCTTGTGGGTACTGACTCTGATGGTGATGCATTGACCTATACACTCACCACTCAGCCTACACAAGGTACGCTGACGGGAACTGCGCCTAATCTTACTTACACCCCGAATAGTGATGTCAATGGATTAGACAGCTTCACATTTACAGTCAGTGACCAGCAGCAAACCTCCAATACGGCGACGGTTAGTATCACTATCGATTCGGTGAATGATGCACCGGTTGCACAAGATGTCAGTATTGAGATAACGGCAAACCAAGGGGTAGATATTCCACTTAATGCCAGTGATGCTGATGGCGATAGCTTGGTTTATAGCATTACTAGCCAGCCACAACAGGGTAGTGTCAGCATTAGCGGTGTAGTCGCCAGTTATACGCCGAATACGAATTATTCAGGAGAGGATGGCTTTACTTATATCGCCAGTGACGGTACCGCAAATTCCAATCCGGCAATGGTTACGCTCACAGTCACCGCGTTACCCAATAATCCACCAATAATAACCTCGAGTCCTTCTTTAGAAGCGACAGAGAATACGCCGTATCAATACGCGGTTGAAGCCAGCGATCCTGATGGTGATCATTTAACTTACCATTTAGATTTACCTGCTAACAATTTTACGATATCTGCAGACGCTGGTGTGATAACAGGTGGCAATAATCTTTATGTTGAAGGTTTACGCAATCAAAATGTGTTTTGTGAAGCGCCATCGGCTCCGTCCAGTGAGATTACTCCGGTAATAAAATGGCAATGGTCATTGACTGATGAGCCTCAACCATCTTCTCGTCAGGTTGTATCGACACCCATAGTGATACCAATCGAAGATACAAATGGAGATGGAGCTATAGATAATCGAGATGAAAAAGCGATCATTTTCATGACATTTGAAGGAGCGATTTCTGGAGAATCTGGTTACTTGAGAGCTATATCAGCAGAGTCTGGGCAGCATTTGTGGACTGTAACTGCAGGAAACGGTATTTCACCTACTGGTCAATTGGCCGCAGGGGATATTAATAATGATGGTTTCCCTGAAATAATAGCGCCTCTTGATAATCGAGGTGTTGTTGCACTTAATCATCTTGGTGAGTATATATGGAGTTTTACAGGTTTTCCTACCAGCAGGACAAATAGTTTAGGTGCATCTATTGCTGATTTAGAAGGTGATGGTTTAGTTGAAGTAATTGTAGGAAACACGATTTTAGATAGTAACGGTAACTTGAAATACCAAGGGGCAGGACCTAGAGGAGAAAATGGCTTAAATAGTGGCTACTTATCGTTTGCCGCTGATATTGATTTAGATGGGCAGCAAGAAATAATTGCTGGCGGAGCCATTTACAGTTCAACAGCTGAGTTACTAGTAAACAATGGAGAAGGTTATTCAGCGGTAGGAAATTTTGATGATGACGACTTTGCTGAAATTGTAGTTGTTAACGATGCTAATGTGAGTTTATACAACCACGATGGCTCTGTTGTATGGCAAAACCGACCTATACCTGGAGATGATATATATGGTAGTTATGGTGGTGGCCCTCCCGTCATTGGTGATGTAACAGGCGATGGTATTCCCGAAATAGGGGTTGCAGGCTCTACTTTTTACGTTGTGTTCAACGCTGCTGGTGAGCAGTTATGGGCTAGCCCAATTGAAGACTGGTCTTCAGGTACCACCAGCTCTACAATTTTTGACTTTAATGGTGATGGGTATGCAGAAATTGTGCACGCTGATCAATTGCAGTTGCGTGTATATAATGGTGAAACAGGGGATGTTTTGTTTTCTACGCCTAATAGTAGTGGAACAATTTTAGAGCACCCAATAATAGCTGATGTAGATAATGACCAGCATGCTGAATTGATTGTCGTCGGTAATAATCACGCGATTCCTGGTTTCGCTGGCATTCGAGTTTTTGAAGACGTCAATGACAGTTGGGCTTCTGCGCGCTCTATCATGAATCAGCACGCATACAGTATCTCAAACATCAATGATGATATGAGTATACCTATTGATCCTGAGTCCAGCTGGTTGACACATAATACTTTCCGTTCGAATGCAGTTAAAGGTAATCCTATTACAACTACTCCGCTTGCTGACTTGGCATTATTTAATTTCAATTATGACGACCAATTAGAATCGTTATCAATTGATGTTAGTAATCGTGGTTTGGCAACGGCTACTGGCGACTTTTTAGTTGAGTTTTACAGTGGCGATAGTATAACGGGTAGTAAATTGGGAGAGGCTGCGATTAGTAATGTTGGTGTATTAAATTCACAGACTGTTTCAATTGATAATGTTGCTGCGGGTGCTCTAGGTGAGTTTGTTTCAGCGAAGATAACCCCCACCGGTGGAGCCTTACCAACGTTTTCAGAATGCATAACAAGTAATAACGTCACACAAGCATTAGTTATAACGGTATCTGTTTCTGATACTTTTGGAGCAAGTGACAGACAAACTTACTTGTATAGCGAAGCTAATAGAAACGATCAGCCTATAATTTCTAGTACTTCTACGAGTTCGGTACTTGAGACTACGTCATACAGTTTCACCGTATCTGTCACTGATGAAGATATAGGAGATGATCATCGCTTTAGCTTAATCTCTGCGCCAGAAAATTTGTTCGTTAATGCTTTAACCGGTGAGATGACTGCAGATGCAAATTCTCTAACACCAGGCACTTATACTTTTACAATTAGTGTTGGTGATATAGAGGGTTCAATTGTTGAGCAAACTCATCAATTAACGGTAAGACCTGCTGGTTATGAAAATAATCAGCCTGAAATTTCAAGCTTACCTAATGTTTCAGGACTTGTTGGGCAGTTATATGAATATCAGGTCATTGCTAATGATGGCGATGGTGATTCACTGACATATAGCCTAATTAATTCTCCGACAGGAATGTCTATTTCAACTTCTGGTTTAGTTAATTGGACACCCTCAACGGTCATTGTTGTACCAGTGCAAATCAGAGTTTCAGATGGAATAGATTTTGTCGATCAAAGTTGGAGTATTAATGTTAGCCAGCCAATTGTAAATAACCCGCCGTCTATTTCTAGCATTCCTCCTTCGACAGTTCAGTTAGGGCAACCTTACAGTTATCAAATTGTCGCAAATGATCCAGATGGTAATCCGCTAACATACAGTTTATTAGAAGCTCCTACAGGAATGTCTCTGACGACTTCGGGCCTAATTAGTTGGACACCGGCAAACGAAGGCACAACAACTGTACGTGTCGAGGTTTCAGATGGTTTTGCTACTTCGGAGCAAGCTTGGAGCGTCGAGGTGGTTCGGTTGAATAATCCCCCGTCAATTTCAAGCACTCCGCTGACATCGCTAGCACTCGGACAAAATTATAACTACCAAATTATCGCAAACGATCCAGATGGTGATTTACTGACATACAGTTTATTGGAAGCACCTCTGGGAATGTCTTTGTCATCGACGGGGCTAATTACCTGGACACCATCGGCGGCTATAGTTACCTCTATTCACATACAAGTATCGGATGGTACTTCAACCGTAGAGCAGAGCTGGTCAATTACTGTAGATTCGGTAAACGCTTTGCCCTCGATTTCTAGTACTCCTACTGCTGTTGTAAGAGTTGGTCAGCAGTATAGCTATCAAGTCATCGCCACTGATCCAGATGGTGATCCGTTAAGTTACAGCCTTGAGCAGTCACCCGCTGATATGGCTATATCAACAGAGGGGCTACTGACTTGGATTCCTAGCTTGGCAGAAACTGTATCTGTTACCGCTCGAGTTTCAGATGGTATTGGTTATACTGAGCAAACTTGGTCTTTATTAAGTAGTGATGCTGTTTTGGCAGGTGTAGTTCAATTGTCGCCTAAAATAGTTGACGAAGCAGACACCGTATCAGTTCGAGTTATTCCGCAAAATGCTATAGCGCCAGTAACCGTTACTGCGACTTTAGATGGTAACCCGATTGTATTAGATGCGAACTATCAGGCTCAGATTACAGCAACGAATATTGGCGTACACACGGTACAGGCAACAATTACAGACCAATTTGAAACAGTTATTGTTAGCGATACTTTTATCGTACGTGATCCAGCAGATGCTCCGCCGCTCGTTGATTTATCACAGCCTCTAAATAATGCACTAGTTACTTCACCAATTTCTGTTACTGGTTTGGTAAATGATGCTAATTTAACAGATTGGAGTTTGTCTTATTACAAGTCGAAATCACAAAGCTCCGTTACACTTGCCCAAGGAAATAATAGTGTTTCTGAACAGACTCTAGCTACTTTTGATCCTACCTTGCTGGAAAACGGTCAATATGTCATTGTGCTTGAGGGGAGAGATAGTGCTGGCCAAATCACGCAAGCGTCGAGAACTGTTATCGTTGAAGGTGATTTAAAAGTTGGTCACTTCAGCTTCAGTGTTGAAGACCTCAATGTTCCATTGGCGGGCTTACCTATTCGCGTTACACGTACTTATGATAGCCGCCGTAGAAGTAACGATCTCGATTTTGGTTATGGTTGGAGTGTAGGTTATCAAGACGTCACTATTGAAGAATCGCGTAATCCTGGCGCAGGTTGGGAGCTGAATCAATATCCATCTGGCCCGCTTGGGTTGGTTCCAAACTATTGTGTTGAACCTATATCACCAACTCCGGTTGTTTCTGTTACGTTACCCTCAGGCGAGGTAGAGCGTTTTGAGGTGATGGCTAGCCCAGAATGTAACCAAGCGCTACCAATATTATTTGTCCAATTAGCATTTAGGGCAATAGGTGATCACCAATCTACCCTTGAGGCATTAGATGATGTTAATGGCGCTCTGGTGAATGGAGATCTAGTTTTACAAGATATACCTGCTACAGTGCTTAACCCTAACCGTTACCGTCTAACCACCCGCGACGGCTATGTCTATTTGATCAATCAAGATCTTGGTATCGAAACCGTCACCGACCCCAACGGTAATACCTTGACTTACAGCGACAACGGTATTGTCCATAGCACAGGTAAATCCGTCGACTTCGTTCGCGATGCCCAAGGCCGCATCACTCAAGTCATCGACCCGGCAGGCAATTCTATCAACTATGCCTATAACAGCAATGGTGACCTATCGACTGTGACCGAACGCGATGGAGCCGTCACCACCCACACCTACTACGGTAGCAACTGCGCCACACCATCGGCAACGACCGATTGCCACCTGCTAAACGACATGCTCGATCCACTCGGCCGCCGTTTAGTGAAAAACATCTACGATGAAAGTGGTCGCCTCATTGCGCAAGAAGATGAAAATGGTAACCGCACCGAATTCAATCACGATATCGCTGGCCGCCAAAGCGTGGTCACCGATCGTAACGGCAACACCACCGTCTTCTACTATGACGACCGCGGTAACGTCCTTAGCCAAGTCGACGCCTTAGGTAATAGCAAAAGCTTTACCTACGATGCCAGCGACAACCAGCTCACTCAAACGGATGAGCTGGGGCAGACGACCACGGCGACTTTCAGTGCAGACGATGACCAACTCACGCACACGGATGCCTTAGGTAATACCACAACCTATGCCTACAACTATCGCGGCCAAGAAACCGAAATCACCGACGCCCGAGGCAACACCTTTATCAACACCTACAGCAATAGCGGTAGCCTATTAAGTGTGGAAGACCCCGAAGGCAATATCGCTGGTAACGACCTTAATGCTCAAGGCCTACCCACTCGCATCGTCGATGCCGAAGGTAACACCACCACCTACAGCTACGACAGTGAAGGCAATAAACTCACCGAGACCGATGCCCTCAACAATGTCACCACCTACACCTACGATGAGAACAACAACGTTCTTACCGAAACGCGTACCCGTACCGTGAATGGTGTAAGTGTGAGTGAAACCACCAGCTACGTCTACGACGAGCGCGAGCGCGTGACGGCCACCACCGATGCACTGGGCAACACCACCCGTACGGAATACAACCTACTAGGACAAGCCATCGCCCAAATCGATGCGCTCAATCGCCGCACTGAAATGGATTACGACGTCTACGGTAACCTTCTAGAAACCCGTTACCCAGATGGCACATCGGAAAGCCATACCTACGATCCTGAAAACAACCGTTTAAGCACCACGGATCGTTTGGGCCGCACCACCAGCTTTGGATACGATGCACTAAATCGCCAAATCAGCATGACTTATCCCGATGGCACCAGCACGCAAACCGAGTACGATGCTGCCGGAAGAGTGACCGCTGAAATAGACGAACGCGGCAACCGCACCGAGTTTGAATACGATGCGGCCAATCGTCGAACAGCCACTATCGATGCCTTGGGCAACCGTCATGAATTTAATTATGACGCCGATGGCAACCTAATCGACGAAACCGATGCGCGCAATAACACCACGACGTATACCTTCAATAGCCTTGATCAGCGTACACAAACCACCTTTGCCGATAACTCCACGCAAAGTGAAGTGTTCGATGCCCTCGGTCGTCGCACCGCCATGACGGATCAGGCAGGTCTTACCACCCACTACGCCTATGATGCCCTCGGCAGACTGACCACCGTCACTGACGTACTCGGCCAAGCCACCTCGTACACCTACGACGAACAAGGCAACAAGCTCACACAGACGGATGCGGAAGGGCGTACAACGACCTGGACCTACGATGCCCTAGGCAGAGTGCTCACCCGCACCTTGCCCTTAGGTCAAGTCGAAAGCTTTGTCTATGACGCCAATGGCAACATGACACAAAAAACGGATTTTAATGGGGCGATTCATACTTACACGTATGACATCAACGACCGCCTAATCCAAACCGATTATGCCGATGGCTCGCAAGAAACCATCACCTACGATGCTGTAGGCAATCGACTCAGCGCAACCCTCAGTGACAGTAATGGTATCCGCACCTGGAACTACCAATACGACAGTCGCAACCGCTTAATCGAAGAAATCAAGCCCGATGGCGAAATCCTCAGCTACACCTACGATGCAGCGGGCAATCGAACAGAGCTTACGACCACCATGGATGATGGAAGTGCTGGTAACGCAGGAGCAGTTTACCAGTACGACGCCCTAAACCGCCTTAGCCAAGTGACCGATGCCAATAATCAAACCACGCAATACGGTTATGATAATGTGGGCAACCGCAGTGCGGTCAGCTACGCCAACGGCACCGTCAGCACCTACAGCTACGACAGCCTCAACCGCTTGACCCAGCTCACCACAGCCGATGGTCTGGGCGGAACCCTACAAGCCTTCACCTATACCCTCGACCCCACCGGCCGTCGCACCCAAATCAGCGAAGCCAACGGCCGCGTGACCGACTACGTGTACGATGAACTGTATCGCCTCACCCGCGAAACCATCACCGATAGCGTGAATGGTAACTACAGTGCCGAGTACCAATACGACGCCGTCGGCAACCGTATCCAGTCCATTATCGATGGCGTGACAACGGCCTACACCTATGACGACAACGACCGCATCACCCAGTACGGTGGAACCGCCTACACCTACGATGCGAACGGCAACACCCTCACCGAAACCTTGGATGGTGTCGTCAAAACCTACACCTATAACAGCCAAAACAAACTCGTGAGTGTGGACGATGGTCTCGATACCACTACATACCAATACAATATCGATGGTATTCGCATCCAAAAAGCCAGCGCGGGTATCACTACGGATTACCTAGTGGATCACAACCGCGATTACGCGCAAGTGCTACAGGAGCGAGAAAACGGCACCGAAGTCGTCACATATTTCTACGGTGATGACCTCATTAGCCAAACTCGCACAGGAAATACTTTCGTTTACCACTATGATGGGCTAGGCTCTACAAGGGCACTGAGCGATGCCACCGGCTCTTTAACAGACACCTACGACTATGAAGCGTTTGGGGAAACCCTTAATCAAACGGGTTCGGGAACGGTTAATCATTACTTGTTTACGGGCGAGCAGTTTGATCAGAACCTGAATCAATATTACCTAAGAGCGAGGTATTACAATCAGGCCAATGGTCGGTTTACCCAAATGGATACGTGGATGGGGAACAACCATGATCCGATTACGTTGCATAAGTATTTGTATGCCGGTAATGATCCAGTGAGCTATGTTGATCCAACGGGTAACTTCTTTAGCTTAGGCGGAATTAGTGCGGCGAGTAGAATTCGAAGCACATTAGCAGCTGTAAGTACGCCTAGTTTTTCAGGGTTCATTACAGCGGGAGTAAGGGGCGCTATTCAATTGGGTGGGCGTGTCGGAACTAGGCTTGCTGCGAGAACATTAAAGCAATGTATCAAGAAGAAAAATAAATGTAAGCTTGGTTTAAATCTTCTCATAGTAGGTTATAACCATCCAGATATGTTATCGCATATTCGACATGCTCAATCTAGGGGAAGACCGTTTCGATTGACGCATGACCGGAATAAAGGAAGAAATACTCGCTGGTACGCGAGAGGTGGTGGACAACGTGGTTGTGAAAATTCCAAGAAGTCAGCCGGTGAACAGTGTGACGAATACCCCATGTGGAAAACAAAGGAAAACAAAGGTAACACAGCAACAGTTTCATTACGTTGGGTTGATGGCGATGAAAATCAGCAAGTTGGTGGTTATTTTGGGGTTTTGGCGAAAGGAATGATTAAAAATAAAAATCCTGTGTTTTATGTAATTACCACTCACGCTTTACCTACAGCAGCCTTGCCTCTTGGTAAGAAGAAATAGGAATACTTTATGGTGGCTTTACGAATAAAAGAACTGCCTGATGATTTGTCTATTATCAAAAAAAGAAAGGAGTCCTTGCTAAAACGATTTAGCCTTGGTTCAGAAAATAACATCAGAGACGCTGTAGAATTAGCCGTTTACTTATACGTACTAGGTGAAGTAGATCAAAGTAAAGACTTATTGTTGAGCTTTATTGTTTATGAGTATGAAGAAGAAAAAGGTCATTTATGGTGGGTTCATCAAGAAGGAATGATGCTGTTGGCGCATATTGCTAGATTACAAAGTGATATGGACAGGGTGACAGAGCTAACCACTATAGTATATCAAGATGATTTTCTTAATTCATATTCTGGTACTCCTGAAAATCAATATTTATATCGACTGCATGAGCATCAGCGTAATATGGAGTATGCGCAAGTTGAAACTAAAAAATACAAATGTAATGCAATGTTTGTAGAGCTAATAGGGTTTATCTATTTGTATGAAATGTTACCTTATTATGAGTCTCGGCTAGACATTGTAAAATCTAAACTTCCCGACAATATAAAAAGTTATCTGAAAGCAACTATAGATAACTGTTGTTCAGAGTTGAAGCAGGCGCTAGAAGATAATTCTAGAAAAAGTCGATCTGAGCTGGATCAAAATTGGGAAGCGCTTAACGAAAAATACAAAGACTTTGGTGCTTATAAAGAAGTTGGTAGATCCGTTTTGGATAAACTGACTGAAAAAGTCATGGGTTCATTTATTAAAACTATGAACAAGTATGACAAACCAAGTGGCAGCAAAAAACTGTAGCAGAAAAAGTAAAGGGGTCAAGTGTCAAAGTAAAGAAGTAAAGGGGTCAGAAAAGTAAAGGGGTCAAGTGTCATATTGAACGGTTATCAAGCGCGGAGCACGGGAGTCAAGTTGCCCCGTGCCTTTTCCTTTTAGCCGCTAATACATTTTTAGAGGCTACTCCGTCGTCACCACCAAACACTTCTCCATTACTCTAACGGTGACAGGCTGATCGATCTCAAACCCCGCCTCAATCAACCACCGTCCCCTCAAATCAATCTGCCCAATCGCGGTAGGTCGGTGCTGTCTGAGTTGATACTCATGATAACTCTGCCTCACCTTTAGCCGCCGAATCTGGCAAGCGCATTTTATTCTCAGTAGTCATAATAACCTCTGTCGTAGGTTGTTGTGATTAGCCAAGCCATTGGGTTGCAGCCCTTTGGCTTGGTGCCTTATTTATTAAGACGCTTGTTGTATGGTGGCTCCACTAATTGCCATCACAGCATGGTCAATACGATGTAGAGGAAAAAGTTAAAACACTAAAAAAAGACGAAGTTGATCACATTGTACAATTAGTAGCCTGCCAGAATAGCATTGCTCGCGTAGAAATATTTTTGTCAGTTAACAAATTAGTTTTTTGTTAAGATAGCCACTCTAATAATCCCTTCATTGAATAGTCGTCGTTTTCTATGTGGTTTAAAAATATTCGAATTTACCGTTTTACCCAAGATATTGATTTTACCGCCGAGTCTTTACAGGCCTTACTAGAAGGAGGCGTGTTTTCTCCTTGCAATAGTCAAGACCAATCTCGTTATGGCTGGGTCCCCCCCTTAAATACAGATGCGGCTGAAAACCATCAGTTAGTTCATGCGAGTCAAAATTATTTGATGCTCTGCGCAAAAAAGCAAGAAAAGGTGCTGCCAGCGGCCGTTATCAATGAAGCGCTGAAAGATAAAGTGATAGCCACTGAAGAGAGAGAAGGCCGCTCAATTGGTCGCAAGGAGCGTCAATCACTCAAAGATGATGTGGTTATGGAGCTATTACCAAAAGCCTTTACACGCTCATCTTTACAATATGCCTATATTGATATGAAGCAAGGACACCTTGTGATTGATGCCGCTTCAGCGGCAAAAGCGGAAGAGCTGTTGAGTGCTTTACGTGATTCTGTAGGCAGCTTAGCCGTTGTTCCCTTAGTGAGTAAGCAGCTGCCTCACCAAATGATGACGCAGTGGGCTATGGAAGGTGTTAACTCGGATAAATTTGATCTAGGTGATGAATGTGAGTTAGCGGATCCGAAAGAGTCTAGTAGCGTAATTCGTTGTAGGCATCAGGATTTACGGAGTGATGAAATTAACAATTTATTGCAAGCAGGTATGATAGTAACCAAGCTCGGTCTCAATTGGTTTGATGGTGTTAACTTTATTTTAGATGATAAGTTAGCCATCAAGCGTTTACGTTTTGCAGATGAATTAAAAGAAAAAGCGGATAGCATTGATTCTCAAACGACTGTTGAGCAATTTGATATTGAGTTTTCGGTGATGACAATTGAATTATCAGCTTTAATTCAAGATTTATTATCTGCATTGGGTGGTGTTAGTACAGAGACGCTCTTGGTCGATGAAATTGTCGTAAAAGCAACAGGGTCTGAAAATGATACACAGACGGTTAATGAAATAATATTTGGTTAGTGTCTTAACGTTTTTGCGGTTCATTTTTAGGTTCACTGTATCAATAAACATTGATCTGCTGATACTATGTTAATTAAATCGCTTTTCTATTCGTGAAGGAATAAACACAGAATGAATATGTGATTAGACAATACAGAATGGTAATGACAATATCTATTTCATAGATTACAAAGGTTTTAGATGTAGAAATTATTTTTCTCACGTACCAGCTAAATCTAATAAAGTAAAATACACTTACAAGTTAGGTAAATTACTTAATCTTTATAGAATGTTCTAGTTTCATGATGCTTAAAAGTAGTAAAACTATAACAATATAAAACTATTTTTTAATAGATGATGTATATTTTGAGAGGAGAGTATTAGTACTGCACTCGTACATCATACAACGATGATAATGGTATTGTTTTTAAGTAAATCGGCCATAGGCTTATATAATCATTTTTATATAAAGCTTGACTTCTAGTTATATCCTATCGCTATTTAACCAAATTGCTTATTTGTATTTTTTATATGGGGCATTGTTATCTAAAAGATAAAGTGTATTTAGGCATTTTGTTTGTTTTATATGGCTGTTTTAGAGGGTATTCATTAAAAACTTAAATATTGCATCTATTTTATGTGTAATTCCATACTATTCTTACTTTATCGATAAACAGTTATCAACTGTATCAAGTAGGAGTTATGAAATGAGAGATATACTGTTACTAGGTGGTGGAAAAATCGGTGTTATGATCGCCGAACTATTGGCAGAAACGGATGATTACCACGTTACAATCGCTGATAAAGATAAAGCGATTTTAACCTTAATCGATGCGCATAAAAATATCGCTAAACAACAGCTTGATATTACGGATTCCTCTGCGCTAGAGGCAATTTTTCACAGCAAGTATGCGGTATTAAGTGCCTTGCCTTATACAGCCGCTCCTCTTATTGCCGCAGCAGCTAAAAAGGCTGGTACGCATTATTTTGATTTGACAGAAGATGTCACCAGTACCCGCTTTGTAAAAAATGTAGCTAAAGATGCGACATGTGCATTTATTCCTCAGTGTGGTTTAGCGCCTGGTTTTATTTCTATTGTTGCTTATGATTTAGCTAAGCATTTTGATAGTTTGCAAAACGTACATATGCGCGTAGGGGCCTTGCCAAAATATCCTTCTAATGCACTTAAATATAATTTAACGTGGAGCACCGATGGATTAATCAATGAATATTGTAATCCTTGCGAAGCGATTGTCGATGGTGAGCTAAGGGAGGTTCCTCCGCTAGAAGAAAGTGAAGCTTTTTCTCTCGATGGCATTAGCTATGAAGCCTTCAATACCTCAGGTGGTCTCGGTACATTATGTGAAACGCTTGCGGGTAAAGTAGAAAACCTCAATTATCGTACAGTGCGTTATCCTGGTCACAGGGATATTATGAAAATGTTGATTAAAGACCTTCGCTTAGGTCAGAGGCGCGAGCTATTAAAAGACATCTTCGAACATGCGCTCCCCATTACCTTACAAGATGTTGTGTTAGTTTTTGTGACAGTGAGCGGCCAAAAAGATGGTCGTTTTATACAGGAGAGCTATGCTAAAAAAATATACAGTAGAAAAATTAATGGAAAAACTTGGAGTGCCATTCAAATAACAACTGCTTCTGGTATCTGTGCTATGTTAGATCTTTTAAATGAGGGAAAGTTACCCCAGCAAGGTTTTGTTTGTCAGGAACAGGCTGAGTTCTCCGATTTTATTAGCAATCGATTTGGATCTAACTACGCAGTATCTGAAACAGGGTTAACTAATTAGTCGTGATGGGCTTAGGTAAAGATATGTTTAATCAAAAAATATTTAATGATTTAGGACTTGAACTTAATCAACAAAACAACAGTGGCATTGAGGTACGCTCTCCTATTAATGGTGAAGTATTAGCTTCGGTGATTTGTGACTCTCCAGAAACTGTAGAATCAAAAATAGAGAATTCACATCAAGCATTTTTACGATGGAGAAATATACCTGCCCCGAGACGTGGCGAACTCATTCGACTATTTGCCAATGAACTACGAGAGCACAAAGAACCCTTGGGGCAGCTAGTGACGATTGAATGCGGCAAGTTGTTGCAAGAAGGTTATGGTGAAGTGCAAGAGATGATCGATATCTGTGACTTTGCAGTAGGCTTGTCTCGCCAGCTCTATGGTCTCACAATCAGTTCAGAGCGTCCTGGACATAAAATGAGTGAGATATGGCACCCTCTAGGCGTAGTTGGTGTGATTAGTGCGTTTAATTTTCCGGTGGCGGTATGGGCTTGGAATTTTGCGATTGCAATTGTTTGTGGTAACAGCGTGGTTTGGAAACCTTCTGAAAAAACGCCGGTAACGGCTATTGCCTGCGCTAATTTATTAGCTAAAGCCATCAAAAAATATGGTGATGCACCAAAAGGATTATCTCAGTTAATTATTGGCGACAAAATAATTGGCGAGCAGTTAGTTAATGATAAACGTGTGCCATTAATTAGTGCAACAGGTAGTACGGCGATGGGACGTATTGTAGGCCCTCTGGTTGCTAGACGTTTTGGGCGTAGTATCTTAGAACTCGGAGGCAATAATGCCATCATTGTTGCACCATCTGCAGATCTAGAGCTGGCATTGCGGGCTATTGTTTTTGGTGCAGTAGGTACTTGTGGTCAGCGTTGTACAACGACAAGGCGTTTAATTATTCACGAAGAGATTTATGATCAACTAATGCCTCGTTTAAAATTAGCTTATGAGTCTATTACTATTGGCAATCCTTTAAATGCTGGTATTTTGGTTGGCCCTCTTATTGATCAAAATGCTTTTGATAGCATGCGATTAACGCTTACCAAACTCAAAACTGACGGGGCGACTATATACGGTGGTGAGCGAGTGGAGGTGCCAGATTGTAGTCATGGTTATTATGTAAAACCTGCTTTGGTAGAATTATCACGTCAAACCGATTCGATGATTCAAGAAACCTTTGCCCCGGTTTTATCTATTTTAAAATATAAAGAATTTTCAAAAGCATTAGAAATTCATAACAGTGTGCCACAAGGCTTATCTTCTGCTATTTTTACACGAGATTTATTAGAGGCTGAGCAATTTATTGCAGCCAGCGGTAGTGATTGTGGGATAGCCAATATCAATATTGGTACCAGTGGTGCTGAAATAGGCGGTGCTTTCGGTGGCGAAAAAGAAACGGGTGGTGGTCGTGAGTCTGGCTCTGATGCATGGAAAGCCTACATGCGACGTATGACCTCAACGGTAAACTATACTAATGACTTGCCTTTGGCTCAGGGTATTCAATTTGATTTTTAAAATATAAATGCCTACCTATCAGGGTTTTTCATTGGCCGATCACTTACTACCGAGACACTAAAAAAGAATACCATCATCATTCCCGCCTCAGCGGGAATGATGCCACAAATAATTATCATATTGACATTAACTTAATGTACTCTTTTTAATTCTCTGGTTAGTATTTTGGTTATTTGTGCACAGAATGCATTTGTATATGAGCGAGTTAGTATTTTATGCTTTGAATTTTTTCGAATTATCAGTAAGGAATATATATGCAGTATGTAATTTATAACGATAAGCAAGTCGTCCCTTCTAAAATTATCTGTATAGGTAGAAATTATAGAGCCCATGCTGAAGAGCTGGGCAATGCAGTGCCCAAAGAACCTGTTATTTTTTTAAAGCCAAATTCATCAATCAGTAATCGATTGATGGCGGGTTGCCCTGAAGTGAATGCCTATGAGGGTGAGATGTGTTTTATGATAAAAGATGGAGAGTTTTCTGCTGTAGGCTTTGGTTTGGATCTCACAAAAAGAGAAACACAAAATCGTTTAAAACAAGCCGGCTTGCCATGGGAGAGGGCCAAGGCTTTTGATGGTGCTGCCGTTTTTGGCCCCTTTGTCTCAATAAAGCCTACTGACATTGATCACTTGTCTTTATCTTTATTCATTGATGGAGAGCAGCGGCAAGCGGGTAGTGTTCAAGATATGTTGTTCAAGCCTCAGTTTATTCTCGATGAGATTAAATCTTTATTTACCCTGAACGATGGCGATATTGTTATGACTGGAACCCCTGAAGGGGTAGGTGAGGTAAGAAAGGGAGCGATGTTTAAAGGCACTATTACGGTAGGTGAGACAAATTTAGCGGAGTGTGAATGGCGAGCAGAGTAGGGCTTTGTGTCATTAAAATGTCAATTTGATTGTTTATTCTTCTACCAATTTTGAACTATTTAACTAGACTGAAAGGGGAATGGCTAAATGGAAGAATATCTTGAAGAATTGCTTACTATTCATAGTGAGCACCAGGCACATTTTGAGCATTGCTGTGACGACGATTTAACCACGGGAGATGACTTTTCAGATATTTAATAGTTATCAAGTCCTGGCATTAATTGCTTTATTTTTTTGAAAATGCCTACTGTGTCACGCTTAATTGTTTGTTTTTTAGCCATACTGTAATGCAACCTGTCTTTTAATGTAGTAAAGAGTTTAAGTAATATGGCTGAAATTACCTCCTCAGAGGCAATACTCTTCTTTGATGAGCATGAAATTATCAAAGAAATGACATACGCAGAATTTCAGGCCATTTTAGATAATTATGTTCCACTCCACGATATCGCGAGCCGAGATATGGAAGCGGTATACGTGCGCATTAATTATAATTTACATGTTACAGGTGCTGTTTTCTTCCGAATCGTCTTTGATCGAGAAGGCTTTGTCGATAAGAGTTGGAATTTACCATTACAGCAACTTGCAGATAATGCAGCCAAAGGCCCAGACCTAGGTGCTGGACCTATATCTTTAGCTTGTCATAGCCAGTGTCCCATAGAGTGGCATAAAAATAATTTGTGGGACCCAACAATGCAGGCAACACTTAATGACTTTGCATTGATTAAAAAAGTTATAAAAAGCAATGTGTTAGGCTTGATTTTTGATAAAAAACATGAAGAGCCTGCTGCTCCGGTAAGCGCCCCTGTAGAAGCACAACATAGTCAACAGCACTATGACCGAGAAGAGAGAACCCGTGCTGCTTTATTGCTTAAAGAGCAGAGGCTAAAGCAAAAATTGCTTTCTGCCAAAGCTGAGCAAGAAATGCGCAAATTGAGTCTGGACCATCAAGAGCGTATTTTGTCTTATCAACAACAGATCAATGATTACCAGCAGCAGATAAACGAACAGCGCACGTTAAATTTACAGCTAAAAGAAACGATTGCGGGTCAGAATGACAAAATATCGGGTATGCGCGATTACCTAGAAAACAAGATTCAGGCAGCGCAAGAAAATGACAGTTTGGAGATCGATGCACTTCGAGAGCATTATGAAGGGGAAATGTTATTACAAGTCGAATCGATCAAGGCTGAGTATCAGGCAGAATTGAAGTCACGTGATGTCGAATTAATGTATCGTGGCGAGCGCGAAACTAAGTTCAAACAAGAAATCGTTAAGCTTCAAGAAGAAAATAAGCAGTTACTCGAAGCTTCAAGCAATGCCATATTAGAAAAATTGAGTGCTTCTGGGGTTAATTTTGTTATCTATCACCCTGGTGCAGGGCATTTAACCATTCCTCATGTAGAAGTCACTGATTATCTAGATAGCCCGACCGCTTACGTAGCAAAACAATGCGGCGTTAATGAGCATCTTTATCGTGTTTGGCTTGATCATTTTTACACACCAACTTGCCAACATGAACTGGAAAGTGGTGAAATATGCGATAAGCCGGTTAATCGGCTTGAAGATCCTAGTCAATTCATCATTGGAGAAAGTGACCGCTGTCAAGATCATCGTGCCAACAACCCTTCAATCGTCAATATCAGCAAAAATGGACGCAAGGCGGCGAACTATTCCAAAAACAATTAACTACTGTTGCCGCACAGGTTCCTCTCCAGCGTTTGCTGTGGCCTGAGCTCGATCAGCGGGGCATCACAGCGTATATAAGGCGCGACGACCTTCTTCCGGTTGCTTACTCCGGTAATAAATTCTACAAACTGTTCTACAACATAATGAATGCACAGCAACAGGGCTGCAATGCGGTAGTTTCTTTCGGTGGTGCTTATTCAAACCATATTTATTCCTTAGCTGCTGCGGCTAAGGATTTGGGGCTTGATAGCGTGGGGATAATCCGTGGTTATGCTTCGCAAGAGTTATCGCCAACCTTACAAAATGCCAGTGATTGGGGCATGAAGTTGCACTTTTTGGGTAGAAAAGACTACAAAAACAAAGACATCCTGGGACTATTGCCTATACTCAAAGAGAAGTTTGGCGAGTTTTACCTTATTCCTGAAGGTGGTGAAAATCTTGCGGGTGTGCGAGGTGCAATGGCGATTAGCAATGCTTTGGCAGAACAATTAGAGATAACGGACTACACACTTTGCGCGGCAGTTGGTACAGGATCGACTTTGGCAGGGCTTATCGCTGGTGCTACGGGCTCGGTCCGTTGTTTAGGCATTAGCGTATTAAAAGGTGAAGATCGTATCAGCTCAAAAGTTAATCATTGGTTGCATCTGTTAGGTCCTCACTCGATAAGCTGGCGTATCGAATATGGCTTTCATCATGGTGGCTACGCTAGAACAAGTCCGGAGTTATTGTATTTCATGCGCGAATTTGAAGAGCGTAATCAATTACTCCTTGACCCAGTGTATACCGCAAAATTGATGTGGGGCATTCAAATACTTGCGCAGCAAGGATATTGGCAACCAGGTAGTCATGTGGTTGCTATTCACAGTGGCGGTTTGCAGGGGCGTCGCGGGTTTAATCTTAGTAGTCAGCCTTGAAAAAGCCAGGATGCTTTTTTCAGGGTTAACTAAGTAGCCGCTGCGAGAAGCAAAAACACCAGCAAATAGACGCATTTGTGCCAGGATTTTTGTTTCGACTTTCAGGGTTAACTAAGCAATTAGGCAAAGATAAATTTATGAGTAATTCTTATTTATTGCAGCAATGCCGAAGTCTTGTTCCTTTAGGAACGATGCGAGAACAACATTTATTGAAAGCTTTAAGTACAGCAGAAACACTGATGGTTTGTGCCGGAGACATTGTCTTTGAGGAAATGAGTTTAAAACACTCACTGTATTATTTATTGTCGGGTAAAATTTTATTAAAGCACCATTCAGGGAAAGAACGCATGATTACCGCGGACTTTCATTGGCTTCCCATTGTGCAGTTTCAATCGGAAGATTTTTCGGCAATGGCATTAACCGATTGCGAAATACTCCATTTTGATCGCTCTACACTCGATAACCTGCTGACATGGAGCCAAATTGCGGATTATTTGGAAATTGATATTTCGTATGACCGTCAACTAGATGACGATGCAGATTGGCTACAATCTTTATTAAACTCTAATTTGTTTTACAAAATTCCTCCTCTCAATGTGCTATCCATGTACGCAAAATTTAAAACGAGAGCGGTAAGAGAAGGTGAATTTGTTATCTCGCAAGGTGAACAAGGTGATTTTTGCTACTTTATTAAAGAAGGAAAGGCAGAAGTGACTCGTGTTAATGAAGGACAGCAAACCCCCGTTATTCTTGCAGAAATTAATGAAGGACGCTGCTTTGGAGAGGATGCATTAATCAAACAAACGCCACGCAATGCTAGCGTTAAAATGCTAACCGATGGAACATTAATGTGTTTGCACAAAAATGATTTTGACGAACTATTAAAACCACCTTCGATAGAACACGTTGCGATCAAAACATTAATCGATTTACAAAATACGGCATTTACCTTTCTCGATGTCCGCACACAAGAAGAATTCGATTACAAACATATAGCAGATGCGATTCATATTCCATTTACT
>JBNKUQ010000048.1:0-23786 GCA_050298695.1 Cellvibrionaceae bacterium | reverse complement strand
GTATTGGGCTGCCAATAATTCGCGAATCGTGCGATAGCCCGAATCATCGTGAATAGCGACTACCTCAATATCTTTTTTCTGATCATCGTCGGCAATAGCGAAAAGTTTTAGCTCGCGCATCAGTTTTGGAGACAAAAACTGTAAGATAAAACTCTCGTCTTTGAAATTGCGCATGGCGAAATCTAAGGTCTCCCGCCAGTTGCTTCCTGCAATATCAGGAAACCACTCTTTATCTTCCTCGCTTGGGTTTTCACAAATACGGCGGATATCCGTCATCATATGGTAGCCCAAGGTGTAGGGGTTAATACCTGAGAAATATGAGGCGTTATAGGGCGGCTGAAAAATAACACCACTATGGGATTGCATAAATTCAATCATAAAACCATCGGTGACTAAACCACGGTCATACATGGTATTTAATAAAAGGTGGTGCCAAAAGCAGGCCCAACCTTCATTCATCACCTGGGTTTGACGTTGAGGGTAAAAATATTGCGCAATTTTGCGAACAATACGTACGACCTCTCGTTGCCAAGGTTCTAGTAAAGGAGCATTTTTCTCAAAAAAGTATAAGAAATTTTCTTGTGGTTCTTGAGGAAACTGATAACGATTTTTTTCCGTTGTATTTTTTTCGACATCAGGAATAGTGCGCCATAAATCATTCACTTGCTTTTGCAAGTACTCAGCACGCTCTTTTTGGCGTTCCATTTCTTCAGATGGGGATGGTGGATAAGGGCGTTTATAGCGATCGACGCCATGATTCATTACCGCGTGACAAGAATCTAACAGCGCTTCAACGGCATCGACCCCATGGCGTTCTTCACACTCAGCAATATAGTTTTTTGCAAAAACCAAATAATCGATAATGGAGCTGGCGTCCGTCCATGTGCGGAATAAATAATTGCCTTTAAAAAATGAATTGTGCCCATAACATGCATGGGCAATCACCAAGGCCTGCATCATCATGGTATTTTCTTCCATTAAATAGGCGATACAAGGGCTGGAGTTAATCACGATTTCGTAAGCCAAACCCATCTGGCCACGCTTATAGTTTTGCTCAATCCCCAAAAACTGCTTACCATAAGACCAGTGATTATAGCCAATGGGCATACCTACAGAAGCGTAGGCATCCATCATTTGCTCCGAGCTAATCACTTCTATTTGATTGGGATAGGTATCTAAACCAAACTCTGCAGCAATCCCTCCTATAACATCGTTATAGCGTTCCAATAATTCGAAAGTCCACTCGGAACCAGTTGATATAGGCTGTTGCTTACTCATAGTTGATTCACGCTAATTTTTTTTGAAACAAATCACGGAAGACAGGATAAATATCCGCGGCACTACTTAATTGGCGCATGGAAAATTTAGTCGAAAATTCAGCGGCTAATTTTTCATAGGCATGCCATAAATCCTGTGGTCCTCTAGAGGTGATTTCGATATAAGAATAATGCTGTAACTTTGGGAGAATATGTTGTGACAACAAAGCGTGGCAAGTTGCAGAATCATCATTCCAGTTATCACCATCCGATGCTTGCGCACCATAAATATTCCATTGCGAAGATGGATAACGCTCCTCAATAATGTCTTGCATCAAATACAACGAACTCGACACAATCGTACCGCCGGTCTCTCGTGCATAAAAAAACTCATCTTCATCCACTTCTTTTGCATTGGTGTGGTGACGAATAAAAACCACTTCCGTCTTTTCATAATTACGCTGTAAGAATAAATACAACAAAAGAAAAAAGCGTTTAGCAATATCTTTGGTTTCTTGATCCATCGAGCCAGAGACATCCATGATACAAAACATCACGGCGCGAGAATGAGGAATGGGGTGTTTAACATGCAGATTATATTTCAAATCGAAATCATCGATCCAAGGCGTTCGCTTTATTTTTGCTTCGAGCGTTTCGGCTTCCTCTTTTAATGCCTGTATCTTATCGAGATCTGGCGTAGCGTTTTTTTCTAACTGTTCTATTTCCAGCAATAACGCTTTTAAATGCTTACGTTTTTTACCGGTTAAGGCAATCCTTCGTGAATTTGCCGAGCGCAATGAACGCACGATATTAATTTTTCCTGGTGAACCTTCGTTACTGATTCCAGCTCGCTTTAACTCAAACTCGTCAATGCCAAAAAGTTGTCGTTTGACTAAATTCGGCAATTCTAAATCTTCAAACATAAAGTTTAAAAATTCTTCTTGGGTAATCTGAAATACAAATTCGTCCATGCCTTCACCAGAATCACTGGCACCAGAACCGCTACCCTGCCCTTGGCCACCCAAGGGGCGTGGAATTAAATCACCAGCCGTAAATTGATCATTACCAGGAAGCACACGGGTGTTATGTCCACCTTGACCATGATGAAAGATAGGTTCACTGATATCTTTAGACGGGATGGATATCTTCTCACCCTTTTCCATATCGGTAATAGAACGCTTATTAACTGCTTCAGCTACCGCTTTTTGAATATGCTGACGATAGCGTCTTAAAAAGCGCTGACGATTAACCGTACTTTTTTTCTTCGCGTTTAATCGACGATCAACTATATAATTCACATATCACCTTAACTTACCATAGAACTATTTTTTCTATATACCCATTGAATTTCAACTTCTGGGTACGACCACCAAGGATGATGGAAGTGCTGGTCACGCAGGAGCGGTTATCAGTAAGCGGCAAGTGCGCGCGCAGCCAACACTCCCAGAAATTGAAAGACAGTGGATATAAACTATTGAGACTTTCTCACACGCAAATACCACTCAGATAATAAGCGAACTTGTTTTTCGGTATAACCTCGATCAACCATTCTAGAAACAAAATCCTCATGTTTTTTCTTATCTTCGGCAGAAGACTTCGCACTAAAGGATACCACTGGCAATAGATCCTCGGTATTAGAGAACATTTTCTTTTCAATAACTCGGCGCAATTTTTCATAACTACTCCATACCGGGTTTTTACCTTGGTTATTCGCTCGAGCCCGCAAAACAAAATTGACAATTTCATTCCTAAAATCTTTTGGATTACTGATACCCGCAGGTTTTTCAATTTTTTCTAACTCTTCGTTTAGCGACGGACGATCCAAAATTTCACCGGTTTCAGGATCACGATATTCTTGGTCCTGAATCCAAAAATCTGCATAGGTGACATAGCGATCAAAAATATTTTGTCCGTATTCAGAATAGGATTCCAGATAAGCGGTTTGTATCTCTTTGCCAATAAACTCAATATAGCGTGGCGCTAAATACTCTTTAATGTAGGATAAATAACGATCGCGGGTTTCATCAGGAAATTGTTCTTGCTCGATCTGTTGCTCTAATACGTACAGCAAGTGCACAGGGTTGGCTGAAATTTCCGTTGCATCAAAATTAAATACTCGGGATAAAATTTTAAAAGCAAAACGGGTGGATAAGCCCTCCATGCCCTCGTCGACACCGGCTGTATCTTTATATTCTTGCAAAGATTTAGATTTAGGATCTGTATCTTTTAAATTCTGGCCGTCATAAACTTGCATTTTAGAGAAAATGCTAGAATTTTCAGGCACTTTGAGTCGCGACAATATCGTAAAGTTAGCGAGCATTTTTAGCGTATCCGGTGCGCAAGGCGCTTCATCTAGCGAACTGTTTTCCAACAATTTTTGGTAAATTTTCACTTCTTCGGAAACACGCAAGCAGTACGGCACTTTAACGATATAAACACGGTCAATAAATGCCTCGTTATTTTTGTTGTTTTTAAAGGTACGCCACTCGGCCTCGTTGGAGTGCGCAAGGACAACGCCATCAAAAGGAATCGCACCTAAACCTTCCGTACTATTGTAATTACCTTCTTGAGTCGCCGTTAACAGAGGGTGCAAGACTTTAATGGGCGCCTTAAACATTTCCACAAACTCCATAACCCCTCGGTTGGCACGACACAAACCACCAGAGAAGCTATAAGCATCGGGATCATTTTGTGGAAAGTCTTCTAGCTTACGAATATCGACTTTACCCACCAAGGAAGAAATATCTTGGTTATTTTCATCACCGGGTTCAGTTTTAGAGACAGCGATTTGATCCAAAATAGACGGATGCAATTTAACCACCTTAAACTGACTAATATCACCGCCAAATTCACGCAAGCGTTTCACAGCCCAAGGTGACATAATATTTTTAACGTAGCGAACGGGAATACCATAGTCCTCTTCAAGAATTTTGCCGTCTTCCTCTGGATTAAATAATCCAAGTGGCGATTCGAAGACTGGGGAACCTTGCAAACAGTAGATGGGCTGCTTTTCTATTAAGGATTTAATTTTCTCAGCAAGTGAAGACTTACCCCCACCAACAGGACCTAATAAATAAAGAATTTGCTTTTTCTCTTCTAGACCTTGAGCCGCATGTTTGAAGAAAGAAACAATTTGCTGTATCGCCTCTTCCATTCCATAGAAATCTTCAAAGACTTTATAACGTTTAATCACTTTATTGGAAAAGATGCGACTCAAACGAGAATCTTTGGACGTATCGACCAATTCTGGCTCACCAATCGCTTGTAAAATTCGTTCAGCAGCAGTGGCATAGACACTCGGGTCCTTTTTGCATAACTCCAGGTATTCCTGGATCGTCATGGTCTCCTCTTGAGTTGCTTCATAACGCTCGCGAAAATGATTAAAGATTGTCATTAGCATTTCCTCAGTTGCACTTAAACAGAAAAAAATAAGATCAATAATTGCTCTTATTTGTCTTTACAAAACCCAAACAAACAACTTACTTCTAAGGATAGACCCTTTTATGCCATAAGTAAGTGATTTATTTAAAAATAAAAAATTAATGTCGTTATTTTGTCATAATTCACCTTAGAATAAAGACAACAAAATACGTGCCAGTCTTACAACAATTATTTACTTTTTATTCAAACCAAGCGGCTTCTTTTTATACACTTAAAGAATAATCATGGCGTCTATCATAGCGACAAATACATTCTTTTATTTTTATTTAGCCTGTTAAGGTTTCCTTAAGGTTCATCAAATAGTCTTACCACAACACAACAGAGGCTATGATGATGAAACCCTACTCCACCAAGACACCTTCTCACGAGCAGAGCACTCCAACAACGTTAAAAAATAACCAAGCTCAGATTTATCGTATTGACCACGGCGTTAATAGAAGGCAGGTTGAAACATTTATTAACCATTGTTTTTACAATGAACATGGTGCCCATATATCTCAATTTGCCCCGGAATTGTTGGCTCTAACTGACAAACAACAAACATTAGTGGCCGCCTTAGGATATAAAAGCGCAGGGGCAGGCCCGTTGTTTCTTGAACAGTATTTGAGGATGCCCATTGAACAATTGCTGGGGCAAAAAAATATTGCGAATACGCAACGCTCTTGCATTCTAGAAGTTGGTAACCTCGCCTCGGTATCCTCAGGCAGCACTCGCCGTCTCATCTTGTCTCTTATCACCTACTTTTACGCTCAAGGCTTTCGCTGGCTGGTCATTACCATGACGCCTAAAGTTTTCAATAGCTTTGAAAAGCTTGGAATCGACCTGGATCTAACACCTTTAGCCAAAGCCAAGCCAGAGTGCCTAACAGGCCAACAAAAGAATTGGGGTAGTTATTATCGAGAAAAGCCCGTGGTATACGCAGGTAATATTGCCAGTGCATTGGAAAAGTTAAATAGCCACCCCTTGTTATCCGCCTTAATTCAGCAAGCTCAATGGCCACTTGATGATGAATCTATTCAGCTATCTACTCTGCCGCCCGTTCAACCATCAGGAGACTCCCAATAATGTGGGTACTACAACGTTTAGCAACACTTGCCGAGCAACAGCCAGACAGCCTTGCCTTAGCCAGTGATAGCCAAACACTTTCCTATAGCGAGCTATGGCAAAAAAGCCTTCAGTTAAGTCAGCGATTACAGCAAACGAATAGTCGGCATATTAGTATTGCTATGGAAAACAGTATCGAGTGGGTCGTGGTGCAATTGGCCGCTTTACATTGCAATATACCGCTAACACCAATACCACTATTTTTTTCACGCGAGCAACAGCAGCATATTCTGCAAAACAACACGATAGAACACCTATTTGCTCCCCTATCGCTGGCACAATCCTTAGATCCCGACTTCACACAGTGCCCAACTATACCAAACGCTTATTATCGGACAGTCACAAGCACAATTGCCGCACCAGAACAAACCGCACTCATTACGTTTACATCCGGCACAACGGGAACCCCCAAGGGTGTGTGTTTAAGTCGTCAAAATATCGATAAAACCTGTGAGACGCTATACCTTCTTACCCAAGACTTGGGGGTTAATACACATTTATGTCTTATGCCCTTACCTGTTTTGCTGGAAAATATAGCTGGCCTATTGTTACCGCTAATCAGTGGTAAAACCGTGTATCTGCCTTCTGCAAAAGAGTTGGGGATCGGTGGCTCCGGGGCAGCAACCCTGGATATATCACGACTCAGCACTTGCCTGAATCGCTACCGTCCCAACAGTTTGATTGCCACACCTCAATTGCTCAAAGCGCTGATCTACCTAGCCACTCACCAGGCTCTACCGACCTCTCTCACCTTTATCGCAGTAGGAGGCAGCAAGGTGTCACCCCGTTTATTGTCACAGGCCAAAGCCTGTCGATTACCCGTCTTTGAAGGTTATGGTTTATCGGAATGCACATCGGTTGTCAGTTTGAACTTACCCGTTGCAGAACGCCTTGGGAGTGTTGGAAAACCCCTACCCCATTGCGATGTACATATCGCCGATGATGGAGAAATATGGATTCGCGGAAACACTTTTCTTGGTTATCTGGGGCTCGACAATACACAGCGCAATGACTCAGCCAAAGAGCACGATCCACACCTCGTGGCAACGGGTGATGTGGGCTATCTCGATGACGAGGGTTATCTGTTTATCCAAGGCCGTAAAAAAAATGTACTAATCACCAGCCAAGGCCGCAATATCAGCCCCGAATGGTTAGAAGCCGAACTCTGTGCATTGCCCACAATCCATCAGGCTTGTATCTATGGCGATGGCGAAGATTTTATCACCGCTATTATTACCCCCCAAAAAAATGTCAGCACAGACAAGATTGCACAGGAAATTCACGCTCTCAACCAACAATTACCTGACTACGCACAAATTTCAAAATGGCTGATAAGCGACGAAGCCTTTTCGACAGAAAACAAACTACTGACTAGTAATGGCCGCATACGTCGGGACCTTATTTTTCTCGCCTATGCATCATCGCTAAACGACCTTTATACACCCGCGACGACTGATATTTGATAGGAGCCCAAACATGCCGTTTTACCAACAATTAATTGATCAAACCACCGTAGAAAGAGAAAGACTGCTCACACTGCCCATCATTCAGGAAACCGCTGCTGGCAGCGTCAGCCTGCCACGCTATCTGCGTTTTTTATCTCAGGCCTATCACCATGTTAAACATACGGTACCCTTATTAATGGCTTGTGGTAGTCGTTTAGGTTACCAACATGCATGGTTACAAAAAGCCATCGCTGAATACATTGAGGAAGAGCTCGGCCATGAACAATGGATTCTCAATGACATTCGCGCCGCAGGAGGTGACGTTGAGGCAGTCGCAAACAGCCCGGAAGAATTTTCAGTAAAGGTTATGATCGCCTATGCCTATGACCTGATTATGCGTCATAACCCTCTCGGTTTTTTTGGCATGGTACACGTGCTAGAGGGAACGAGTGTTGCCCTCGCCACCAACACATCAAACATTATCCAAAATCAGCTTGGATTGCCTAATACAGCATTTAGCTACTTGCGTTCTCATGGTGACCTGGATATCAAGCATGTCAATTTTTTTGAAGGATTGATGAATCAAATCACCAATGAAAATGATCAACAAACCATTATCGATAACGCGAATACTTTTTACCGACTCTATGGCGCTGTACTCAGTGCCGCCTATTGAGGGCATGGCTTATGAAAATAGAAGACTTAAACATTATTATTACCGGTGCCACAGGTGGTATCGGCCACTGGCTCGCAACCCTACTTAGCCATCATGGTGCCCGCGTGATTGCCATCGGCCGTAATCAAGAAAAATTACAGACCCTTATCGAGCATTTAACACCGCCCCCGCAGGGCCAACACACTTATTTTTGTTGTGACATTACCGATAAACACCAGCGACAAATGCTTATTGAAAAATTGCAACAATATAAACCAAGCCCTAATTATTTAATTAACCTAGCTGGCTATGGTGGCTTAACCTTGTTTGAACAAGAACCGGTGAAACATATCGAACAAACCTTACTCGTTAACGTGACTGCCACTGTTTTACTGACTCAACAACTCTTACCCTTACTAAAGCAGCAAGCGGCTGCAGGCATCGTCAATGTCGGTTCGATTTTCGGCAATATTGGTCACCCAGGTTACGTCAGTTATTGCACTAGTAAATTTGCCATTCGCGGATTTAGTGAAAGCCTACAACGAGAACTCAGTGACAGCGCTATTGATGTAAAATATTTTGCCCCTCGCGCCACCAAAACTGACTTTAACAGCCAACAGGCACGCGCACTTAACAAAGCATTAAAAAATAGTGAAGACGAGCCTGCCGTTGTCGCAGAGCAACTTTTAGCCTTTATACAAAACCATAACCCACGCCGCTTACTGGGTTGGCCGGAACGATTTTTTGTTTGGCTAAACAATGCAGCCCCTTCTTTAGTGAGTCGCGCGTTACAGCAACAACTCCCTACCATTAAAAAATTTGCCGTATCCAATACAGGGGAGACCTTATGAAACACATATTATCGCTAGCAATTTTTTACTTATTGTTTTCCACAATCGCTTACGCCGCACCAACGGAAGCGGTCAATCATTTACAAAAAGAATGGGCCGCCATTAAATATCAAATGGAAGACAATAAAAGAGAAGCCGCCTTCGAGGCTTTGGAGCAACAAGCCGCCAAAGCAGTAACCGCAGAACCTAAAAACGCCGAACTGTTAATTTGGCACGGCATCATTTTAAGTAGTTGGGCAGGAGAAAAAGGAGGGTTAGGCGCCTTAACATTAGTAAAACAGGCAAAAAAAACATTGGAACTTGCATTAAGTATCGATGACAAGGCATTATCCGGTTCAGCCTACACCAGCCTTGGCGCACTTTATTATCAAGTACCTAGTTGGCCCATTGGTTTTGGCAATAAAAACAAAGCCCGCGAATTACTGGAGCATGGCTTACAAATAAATCCGGATGGCATTGATAGTAATTTTTTCTATGGTGATTTTCTGTCGACACAACAGGACAAGCAAAAAGCACGTGAAGTGCTACAACACGCACTCGCCGCCCCCAATCGCCCCGGACGTCCTCTCGCCGATAAAGGTCGCAGACAAGAGATTAATAAATTGTTGGCAAAAATTGGGGGATAAGCGTTTTAAAAAATTGACGGCATCAAACTCATTCGAACACTTTATAAAAATACCTCGTCATTTGCGCGATTGGCAATTGCTCCATGCATTGCTCAAAGTACCCTACATCCTGTAGGGCAAGGCGGGAATCCAGACACAAAAGCGGCCTCGATAACACTGGATCCCCGTCTGCACAGGGATGACACTGGTGATTTTATCAAGAAGACTATGAGGTTTCAGATTTTGGATGGCCTTAAATGTTATTCTGGACCGTAGTATTTGGGAAAAGAAAGTAACAAATTGAATGCGAACATAATAATGCAATCATAGAAAGGATAAAAAACATGCGTCTACTACTCATCGAAGATGACCCTCTCCTTGGTCAAGGTATTGTAGATGCCCTCGAAAACACAGGTGACAGTGTTGATTGGCTGCAAGATGGCAAACAAGGGCTGAACGCCATACTGGCATCGGAATTTGATGCCCTTATACTCGATTTAGGCTTGCCAGGCATCTCCGGTCTGGATGTGTTAAAAAAAATTCGTGCCAAAGGAAAAGTATTGCCCGTATTAATTTTAACCGCCCGCGATGGTATTAGTGATCGCATTACAGGGCTAGACATGGGAGCCGATGACTACTTAGCTAAACCCTTTGACATTGATGAACTACAAGCTCGTTTACGCGCCATCACCCGACGCCAGCACCAACAAACGCAACCAACGCTCAGTTATAAGGATATTGTCGTCGACCCGGCAAATCGACAAGTGCTTTACCGAGAAAAAGCGGTAGAGCTATCTCGACGAGAATATAATTTACTTGTAGAGTTTCTCAGCCATCCCAACCGAGTTTTTAACAAAGATTTACTCGCGGAAAAACTTTATAGCTGGGATGACAATGTCGAGAGCAATGCTATCGAAGTACATATTCATCATTTGCGCAAAAAATTTGGCAAAGACTTTTTAAAAACCGTTCGCGGTGTTGGTTATCGCTTATCATGATTATTCGTTCAATATCTCGCTTTTTAATCATAACGGTATTGCTATTAATAACCACTGCAATCTGTAGTGTTGGCTACTGGAGTTATATCGAAGCCAGACACGAAGTCGAAGAGTTATTTGATGCGGAACTCGCGCAGCATGCTCGCACACTACAAAGCTTATTCCGCAATCAATTAAGCCATACCCAACTGACCCAAAGCCTGCACTATCAACCCCCGCAATTTTCCAATACTGAGGACGAAGAAGAGGAAGCGAGTACCTGGGGACATAAATATGAAAAAAAATTAAACTTCCAGGTTTGGAATAATGAGGGAAACTTGTTACTCAGCAATACAAATGTACTGGCTATTCCCTCCCAACCGCAACCAGGATTTCACGATGAAACGATAGAAAAACGGGATTGGCGAAGCTTTCAACTATATGACAAACAACTAAAGGTTTGGATCAAGGTTGCACAACGTAGTGATATACGCGAGGAAGTCACCGACGAAATTGTCGAAGGGAGTTTAATTCCCTTACTACTATTAATTCCGCTGCTGGGAGTCAGTATTGCGTTCGTAATCAGACAGGGTATGGCACCACTCAAAGCATTATCAGATGAAATAGAAACACGCGACGCCAATCATCTACAAACAGTAAACATGGATAAATCCCCCAAAGAATTACACAGTGTTATTCAGGCGATCAATCAATTTATGTCGTTATTATCCCAAGCATTTAAACGGGAAAGAGATTTTACTGCCGATGCCGCACATGAGCTACGCACCCCGTTGGCAGCAATTCGGGTTCACACACAAAACTTACATCATTTTTTAGAGAGCACCACCAGTGAAAATAATAAAACGACTAACAAAGTACAAAAGACACTCAAGCACATTCTGACGGGCGTCGACCGCATGACTCATGTGGTGAATCAACTTCTGGATTTACTACGCTTACAACAACCCAGTGCGACAAAAGAGGAGGTTCCACTCGATCAACTCATCAATGATATTGTCAATGAACTCTCGCCTTTGGCACAAAAGAAACAGCAAAAGATCAATACAATCATCAAACAAAATATTACTATTGTTAACAACAAAAATACGCTGGATACACTCTGCCGAAATATCATCACCAATGCTATTCTCTACACACCGGAAGAAGGAAAAATTCAGATTATCCTCGATAAAAACACCTTACAAATCGCCGATAACGGACCAGGCATTCCCGACGAAGAAAAAGAAAAAGTCTTTGAACGTTTTTATCGGCGTCAACACCAACATATTGAAGGAAGTGGTTTAGGATTGGCAATCTCTAAAGAGATTGCCAATCAACTAGGGGCATCAATACACTTAGCAGATAACACCAAGGATGCATCTGGATTGATTGTAGCGGTTCTTTTTACATAATGAATAATATGTGCTTTTTAAGGCCGACAAACGATGGGGTACTCGCTATTTCATTTAGAGCTTTTCCAACCTTCGGGAAACCAAAATGCAGATGGTGTACAGTGAGTTCCCGGAGTTTGAAGATACCCTAACTTTACCGGTCTAAAATCCATATATTTATAATACCCCTCCAGCCCGAGGGACGAGACTGGTCGGTAAAAAGTATGCATACCCGTGCCCACAACTAGATATGTAGTGAACAGTAACCCACCAAAAACTGCCAAATATATTTTTGCCATTAATACTTGGAAAATTTTGATATTTAAAACCCATGAGACTAAGGGAAAAAATAAAACGGCCAGTATAATCAGATTAACGATATAAATATGGGGAAGATAAATATAATCCAGAGACGACGCCCCCGACCATCTCCAATAAGGTAAAGGCATACCTTGGATTATATAGCCAGGACCATCACTCTGATCTAAGCAATAAGGGTAAGACCATTCGATAGTAATCAATATTTGTAACCATCCGGCTAAGGCGACTGAAATAGAGAATAGAATAAAATAATGTAACCATCGTTTATCATCCATAGAAGCCTCATTAAAAATATTTATTTTGCTTATTCGAGCACAGGGGTTAACTCACAGCGTACCGGTAAGTCTTCTGGCAGTTTGGTATCCCACACTAAACCAAAACGTTTTAATAATAACAAAATCCACCAGCCTGGATCAGTTTGATGTTCATATATTCCAAGCAATGCAGAACCTGGATAAGCATGGTGATTGTTATGCCAACATTCCCCCATGGTGATCAAACCGCAATATTTCACATTAAAACCTTGTACTGCAGCACCCTCCACATGCCAATCACGGTGGCCCGTGTTATGGGCAAAATAGCCGATAAGCCAGTGGCCTGTAACCGATACAGCAACACGTAAACAAACTCCCCAGATCACCCAATCAATACCTCCCAATAAAAATAACAACAAAGCCACTGGCAATTGCTGCCACATCCAGGTTTTTTCTAAATAATGATAAAAACGGTCGTCCTCTATCACTGCTTCTGGTTGAAACTTGGGGGGATGTTGTAAATGAATATCACAATGTAGCTGCCAAAAACCATCTTTTAGAAAACTGGATTGATGTCCAAAATAATCATGGCAACATCGTTGGCGCTGAGCCCAATCACGCATATCATGGGTACGCACCATACCCCGAGGACCCGCCAACCCCACCAGCACCCCCAAGTAAACGAAAAAGTACTCTAGCCATTTGGGGCACTGATAACTGTGATGTATAAAACGGCGGTGCATACCAAGAGAATGACCCAGACATAAGGTCAATCCAGAGGTAAACAAAAAGACCAATAAATTGACCAAAGAAAAAGACCAAATACTTCCGACAACACCTACCAGGGTCATACCAGTAATCCATAATGATTTTACCGGTGACCACCGAACGTGGCCTTGCCAGGCATTGGTTTTGGGGTAAGCGATAATGCGGGGATTATCGTAATGTCCATCGATAGTAAAATTTATACTCATGTATCTCCCCTTTATTTGTCGTTAAATTTAGGGACAAAATAAAGAAATACAGAAGCACAGGCTTCTGGCTTGATAAGAAAAGAGCAAAAAAATTTATTTATTAATAAATTCAATAACTTGGTCAACTCCTAATTTATCAATCAGGAATATAGAGCTAATCAGAAGAAAGGTTGGGCGAATTAAGAACGGCGATAATCACCAGGCGACTGCCCCGTAACTTCTTTAAATGCCGCATAGAAGTTGGATTGGGATTTAAAACCGGTCTCCAAGCTAATCGCTAAAATCGACGCATCGGGCTCACGCTTTAACAGCTTTTTAGCGGCTTCCACACGTTGTTGACGAATATAGCGAGAAAAACTCATCCCGTAATGCACATTGATTAACTCGGATAACTGGTGACTCGTCATCTCTATGGTTTGCGCCACCATCGCTAGATTAATATTCTCGTTTTGATACAGCCCTTCAGTCACAACCACTTGCTCTAGGCGTTCAAGAGCTTGAGAAATATCGATTCCCTTCAAAGTAGAATTGGCATAGCTTAGGCTGGAAACCACAGCCAGCTCACTTAGCAAATTTGGAAACACCATTAATGCAGTCACGACAAGAACAAAGGCCAAGGCAATGCTAGAACTATAGAAGGCATAAAAATACCAAGGATCAATATAAAGAATAGAAATTCCCATCAGTAAAACCAATACCGCAACAATTGCAAAAAAGCTAAAAAAGAAAATTTCTAAATGAAAGCGCTGTCGCTGCGCTTTAAGGCTGTAAATTAATACTGCAAACCATAGCGTATAAAAGGTTCCCACCACAAAGGTTAAAGGAATCGCTATTTGATAGGCAGGAATAACGTTAATTAACAGAGGCAGCCCATTAATGAACAACCAAGGAGGATTACCTGCCCCTGGCAACAAAATAGCTCGACTAAACAAAAAGAAAACAGGAGGAATAGCGCTTAATAATAAACGGTAAGTCCAAGACTCAAACAACACGCCCCCATGTAGAAAAAATTGCAAGTGATGCCACTGCAAACCAATCAAACCGCTTAACAGCAGAACGCAAGCCACCACTGCTACCCACGACTTATTCACATTATTGAGAAAAAATAAATAGGTCAGCAGCAATATCATTGCGCTGACGATTGAGAAGCCAATACCGATAAGTGTGACAATTTGCATTATCTATTTATTTGTTGCTCGTCATAAAACGTTTCAACAAAAACCTCAAAACGCTGCTCTGTAATGGCCGCACGAATATCTCGCATAAGTTGCTGGTAATAGTGCAAGTTATGAATCGTGTTAAGTTGAGCTCCTAACATTTCTCCGCATTTATCTAAATGGTGTAAGTAACTCCGTGAAAAGTTTTGGCAAGTATAGCAATCACACTTGGGGTCGAGAGGACCGGTGTCGTGGCGGTGTTTGGCGTTGCGGATTTTGATGACGCCAGCATGAGTAAATAAGTGGCCATTGCGCGCATTGCGGGTAGGCATGACGCAGTCGAACATATCCACACCGCGACGTACTGCCTCAACAATATCTTGCGGTTTACCCACCCCCATTAAGTAACGCGGCTTATTTGCGGGTAATTGATGAGCGGTATGGTTAAGGATGCGAATCATATCCTCTTTGGGCTCACCCACCGATAAACCACCGATGGCGTAACCATCAAAGGCCATATCGACCAAGCCCTTCATGGAAATATCCCGCAAGTTTTCATACATGCCGCCTTGCACAATACCAAACAAGGCTGAAGGGTTATCGCCGTGAGCATCTTGGCTGCGTTTGGCCCAACGCAAGGATAGCTCCATAGAGGTTTTGGCTTCTTCTTCGGTCGCAGGGTATGGGGTACATTCGTCAAAAATCATCACAATATCGGAGCCTAGCTGCCGCTGGACTTCAATGGACTCCTCTGGCCCCATAAACACTTTGGAGCCATCAACCGGTGACTGAAACGTCACGCCCTGTTCGGTAATTTTGCGCAACTTACCCAAACTAAATACCTGAAAACCACCCGAGTCGGTAAGAATCGGCCCCTGCCACTGCATAAAATCGTGCAAGTCACCATGTTCGCGAATGACTTCAGTACCGGGACGCAACATAAGGTGAAAGGTGTTACCCAAAATAATATGAGCACCAATGGCTTCAATATCTCTGGGTGTCATCCCTTTTACCGTGCCGTAAGTCCCCACAGGCATAAAGGCAGGCGTTTCCACCACGCCACGAGGAAAGCGTAAACGACCGCGACGGGCTTTGCCTTCGGTGGTATCTAATTCAAACTGCATCATACATTCGCGGGTCATACACTTTCTCTGTCGATTTTTTCTTCCGGGGCATTAAGGTTACGGGTGATCCACATGGCATCGCCATAGCTAAAAAAGCGGTAGTGCTCGGCGATGGCCTGTTGGTAGGCCTGCATTATATGGCGATAGCCGCCAAAGGCCGAGACCAGCATCATTAAAGTGGATTCCGATAAATGAAAGTTGGTAATTAAAGCGTCTACTACTTGAAAGCGATAACCCGGCACAATAAAGATATCGGTTTCACCTTGATAAGCTTGGAGTAACTCGCCTTGGCTTTGCTGGGCAGCCGACTCAAGCGTGCGCACACTCGTGGTGCCCACAGCGACAACACGCCGCCCCTCTTGCTTGGCTCGATTAATGGTGTCGCACACATCCTGGCTGATGGTCATCCACTCGCTGTGCATCTGGTGTTCAGCAATATTGTCGACTCGCACCGGCTGAAAGGTTCCTGCCCCAACATGTAAGGTCACATAGACAATCTCGACGCCTTTTCCGAGAATCGCCGCTAACAAGGGCTCATCAAAGTGTAAACCTGCGGTTGGCGCGGCAACGGCACCAGTTTGAGACCCATAAACCGTTTGATAGCGGGTTTGATCGGCGACGGTATCCTCCCGCTCAATATAAGGCGGCAAGGGAATATGGCCCACCGTATTCAGCACATCCAAAATGGGCTGAGGGAAGGACAATTCAAATAAAGCTTCTTGACGCCCCGTGACCTCAACTTCGAGACCATTTTCCAGCAACACGACACTACCCGGTTTAGGTGACTTGCTGGCGCGCACATGCGCGAGGCAATGATATTCATCCACAATCCGTTCAACCAAAATCTCAAGCTTACCACCTGAGGCTTTACGGCCAAATAAACGCGCGGGAATGACTTTGGTATTGTTAAACACCATAACATCTCCCGCTTGCAACTCAGTCAGAATATCGGGGAATTGCTGATGCCGGCATTCACCACTCGCACCATCGAGACATAACAAGCGACTACCCGTACGCTCAGGCGCGGGCTGATAGGCAATCAATTCTTCGGGAAGGTCGTAGGCAAAATCCTGACGGCGCATGGATGGTCTGTCCTCGCTCAAAAAGGCGGCAAGGGTAGCGGAAAATGACCCAAAAGGCTACGTTATGCACCTTCTAACAGGGCTTCTATCAATGGCGCTAACTGCAGGGCTTTATCCGATCGCGTGGAAGCAACCAAATAAACGTCCTGGCTAGCACTCTCGACACCCTTCACAGGATGCAACATTCCCTTTTTCAATTGGGCTTTTAACCATAGCTTAGGTAGAAAAGCACAGCCACCATGAGCCAGTAAAAAATCCAATGCAATATGTGCTTGACCCGTGTGCAAGCGAGGCACCAATGGCCGGTCAAATAAACGCGCCTGCTTCATATTAAAGGCGGTTCCCCAATCAACAAAGACATAACCAATCTCAGGCACCTGCTCCATGGAAGCACCTTTTTGGCTACTGACCATTAATAACTCCAAATGCCCGATAGGAGTTGAACGCAAATCGTCATTGGCAGGTGGATCCATGACCACAATCATATCGGAGCGTCCACCTAGCAGAGAGCGAATCAACTCCTGAGAGGTGTTAACTTCGGTACGAATATAAAGCTCAGGAAAACGTGTCGCCAATGTGGGAAGTAAAGCCTGTATAAAGGTATCCCATAAATTGGATGTCGCTCCCAGCGTTAATTGAATAGATTGATTGGACATGGCTCCAACATCCTGAAGTGCAATCTGCCAAGCGGCCAATATATTTTCAGCATGAGGCAATAAGCGCTCACCTTCACGAGTAAGTAGGATATTGTTGCGCTGTCGATCAAAAAGAGCGATTCCAAGCATCGCCTCCAATTGCTTAACGCGTGCGCTCACCGCGGACTGAGTCAAATACAGATTCTCAGCCGCATCACCAAAATGGCGAGTTCTGGCTACTTCGATAAAGGTTCTTAACAAATCTGTGTTCATAATTAAAAAGCGTAAAAAAACGACCGATTCTACGCCCGAAATAAAAAATCACCTACCATTTTTACTCGTATTCAATATGTCTTATCCACAAAAAAAAGTGATCGACACCATCAAAATAATTTGATTTTCTACATAAAAGAAAAGGTTCAATATCCCGCCCAGATTAGAGCTACCCAGCTCTTCCACCCCCTCTCTTTCTGGAGATTCACTATGAGAAACCTTGTTTTTGCTAGCGCTTTACTACTTTCACTATCTGCGTTTGCACAATCCTCTGGCACAGACCAACCACAGCCAGAAGCTCAAAAAGCAGCCCCTGCTGATGTCATTAGCAATGCCAAAGAAATGTGTATGGCATGGGCTAAAGATGATGGTGTCGAACCAGAACTATTAAATGACTACTTACTTGGCTGCATTAATAACGAATTAAGTTACGACAACTACCAGCCCATCACATCATTGGATTAATCCTTTCGCACCTTGGCTTAGCCAAGGTGCCCTTTCACTGTCATCAACGTTTATGCTAGAAAATACGGCTCTTGATACCTACCTAAATGGTAGTCTCAACGAACTATTGTTCGCCAAGATTGCACAGAATTTAGAGTCCCACGGGTACAGTATTAACCCAGGCGCTTTCCCTGCCGAGCTGGCTCAATCCTTATGGCAACATATTCAACAATTAGAGCGGAGCACATTTAAAACAACCGCCATTGGTCGCGGACAACAGCGACACAAAAATAATAGTATCCGAACCGATAAAGCCCATTGGATATCCCCCCAGTCAGATGCGGAGCGTCAATGGTTAGACTGGTCAGCCAGCTTACAAGCCTATCTAAACCGGTATTTATTACTCGGCTTATTCGATTTTGAAAGCCAGTTTACTCACTACCCTCCTGGTGCATTCTACGCTCGACACTATGATGCCTTTCGTGGCGATACCTTTCATGAAAAAGCTAACCGCGTATTATCCCTCGTGCTTTACCTAAACCCCAACTGGCAAGCCGGTGATGGCGGTGAGTTAGTGCTATATCGAGATAACGACGACCAGCAAGGCATCACCGTCCAGCCTAGCTGGGCGACTCTAGTGACTTTTCTTAGCGAAGAGTGTCCCCACGAAGTCTTACCAACAAATAGCGACCGCTACGCTATCGCGGGTTGGTTTCGTTTAAGAGCATCAATATAGCTTCCCACCTTTAAGCTCGGTTTTGTTTTATATCGGGGCTGGTGTCCTCGACCAAAACTTGTGTATCCTACGCCTCCTTTTTTGAACATCTGCCCTCTCCACTATTTTCGTACTGATTATGTTTTTTACTGATGAAAGACTGTACTTTTTTAAACCGCTTGTCAGTAAATACCGCGAGCAAATTGCTCAGTGCTTATGCCTGCTTTATCAACGCCAGTACAGCTCCTCTGCGGATTATGGCCAATCCCTTAACCGGCAACAGCTAGTCGAAATACTGGAAGAAGCGCTAGTGCGCTCATCCTCGGTGATTCTCGATGAGTCAAATGACCTGGGTGATGAGGAGGATGGCCAACGCTTTAAAACACCCCGGGAGCAAGCGGCCTGGGTATTAAACCAACTAATCGCCAGCGGCTGGATTGAGCGACAAGTCGACCCAGCCACCCTACAGTCCACCTTTCCCTTTAGTCGTTTGGGGCGAATTTTTGCGCACGCCTTGATTGAGTCGGATAATACCCAAGTGCGAACGCGCCACCGCAATACGCGCAATACGCTCAACGCCCTCGAAGCCTTTGCCAGCAGAGGCGAAGTCTACGATTTGCTCGATGCCTTTGATTACTCGGAACGGATTATTGCCGACTTTACCGATGTGATTTCCGAACTGGAAGAACGCAAGCGCGAACTGGTTCGAGAAGTGGAATCGCAACAACTCGTGCAACAAGCCACTGAACAATTTTTTGAGTTTATGGAAAAGCGTTTCCAACCCGACATTCAAGTGCGCCTATCGGCGGATAGCGTTGAAAAGCACCGCGAAGATATTCAAAGCGTCATTCGAAAAATTCGCCGCAAAAGCAAAGAAGCCAAAGCCGATGCCGAACGCAACTTGCGCAGAACCGTTCCTGATTTATGCCCCCAGCATCAATCCTTTCTGCTTTATATTCTCGATCAAATTGAACAGCGCATGCGCAGCGCCTCCGATATTATGCTGCCCACCTTGCGTAAAGCCCTCCATGGATTTACCAAGCGGGCCGACATTATTATGCGGCAATTGAGTTACCTCAATACCCAGCACAATAATGACCTTGTCGATATTTGCAAAGAGCTAAGCGACTTAAATGAAGAGGAATACCACCGTCGCCTAAGTCATGCAGCCGAACACATGGCAAGCATGCAAATAGGCTTGATTGACCCCGCCGCGATTCGCCTCCAGGAGCGCAAAGCCAAAGCGGTCGTGGATAGCTCCGTTACCCACAGGCAAACCTTAGACCGCGATGCTCAACGGGAATTACTCATACAACAATTGCTCGATCAAGCCTTTGTGATCAACAATACACAAGTCAGCGATTACGTCATCAAATCCTTGCGAAATGGTCGCAAGATTTCCACACGAGAACTACAAGTAGAGGATGCACCATCACTACTGGCAATGGCCCATGTGATTGAGGTGGGCGCGATTAATCAAATGAGCAGCGAATGGTCTTTTCGCGTCGAGCCCCTACACCGCCAAGTAACCGATCACCCTTATTACCATGCCTACGATGAGTTCACCATTGAACTAATTCAATCCGATATTTCAAATGAGCCAACTTAAAAAAATTTTACTGCTATGTTAACGAATGAACTAGAAAATATGCTAAAGCCCTTGAACATCAGCAGGGATGAATTTTCCGAACTGCTGATTCGCCTGCTGGACTACGGCATGATTAACCGCGATGAAAGCCAAGTGGAAAGTAACTTATACGATCGCTACCTGCGCTGTGCCGAGGTGGTCGAAGATTACCTATCCGTTCTGCGAGTCACCATACAACATAATAAAAAATTTTGTTTTATCCGCGTCTATCCACCGGGAGCCATCGTGCCGGGGATGCAAAGTCTCGACGACCAAGCCTTCAACCAAGGCTTTCGCAGCAAACCGTCGCAGCAAGAAGTGGGCGTGATTATTGTGTTGCGCGTCGAATATGAAAAAGCCCTGCGCGAAGGGCAAATCGATGAAAAAGGTTGCGTCATGTTGCCAATGGAAAGCTTGGTCATTGTCCTCAAAAATTTACTCAAACGCGCGCTGCCCGACAGCCAGAGCGATCGCAAAAATCTTTTTAAACGCTTAAAACAATTGCGCCTTATTCAGTACTCCAATGAGTCCGATTTAGACTCCGAAGATAGTTGGTTATCGATACAACCGGTGATTACCAGTTTTGTTAGTGACGATGTACTATCCGCACTCTATCCGCCCGATGCCCAAAAAGAATCCGCTCAAGGAGAGACTTGCTGATGTTTTGTAAAAAAATGATCTTGGTCAACTGGGGCAACATTCCCAATATTGAATTTGAATTCGGGCCGGTTAATTTATTTTCGGGTGGCAGCGGTTCGGGAAAAACCACCGCGGCAGATGCCTTACAGTCCTTGATGACTGGCGTCTACGAAAACTTATTTATGTACAACCCCGGCCAAGATGAAACCACACAAAAAGGTCGCGGTGGCAAACAAGTCCGAACCTTAGCCTCCTATGTCTTGGGTTGTGATGATGGCAGCTATTCACGTCCACGCACCAGCGACGGCTATATCGCCGCCGTATTTCATCCGACACAAGGCGAAAGTGGCGACGCCTTTGCCGCGGTAATGGGGGTTCGCGCCAGTCTTGACTCAGCAGGCTCTGTACGCCAAGCCCGTCAAGAAGAACTTTACTTCTTAATTCTCGCCATTGAAAAAGAAGAAGACTTAATCCTAGAAGACTTTGTAAAAGAAGCCGGTGGCGAACCCTACATCGAATACATCGATCAACTGCCCCGCTTTTTAAAGAAAAAATTAGGTAGCAATGCCGTCGAAGTCTATGACAAAAAAGGCGCTTACCTGCGGCGACTCTACGGCGCACTGCGGGGACAAAAAGGCGCCGTATCCGATCGCGAAGCAAAACATGCGGCCAAAACCTTTGCTAACTTTATGGCCTATAAGCCCGTTGGCAGCATTAATGATTTTGTTGCCAAAGAAGTACTGGAGCCGAAAGATCTCAGCGAAGACATTCGTCAAGTATCGGAATTAATGAAAACCATTCACAGCATGGGGAGCGAGGCCGCTCAAGTGCAAGCCGCGATAGCCTCCCTTGAAGAAGCCAACACCATCGCCAGCAATTATGTAGGCTATTGGACCGCCGGTTGTTTAAGTGCTTACACCTGTGCATTGCGAGATATTCACCAACATCAACAGCAATACTTGCATATTAAAAATCAACAGCGCGAGTTTCAAGACAACATCGCCGACACCGAAAGCCGCTTACAAAATAATGTACAAAAAAAGAAATCCCTGCACGAGCAGCTTGTTGCTTTAGCAGCACAACGTCAAGGCGTAAGCGCACTAAAAGACAAAGACAAACTCGAAGGCGATATAGAACAACGGCAAATCGATATTACTCAACAAGCAAAACCCTTACTACTACAAAGCCAACAACTTGATAATAACTATCGCGCCGTTAAACAATTACTGTCGCAACTAAATCAATATTCTCTAGGGATGGACATTCCCATCTTCGATCAAAAAGAATTTCGTCGCTCACTACAAAAATTAATTGATGGCGGGGAAAGTCACGGTATCGATGCGCAAACCCTATTGACCTCTGACTGGGTCGGCATTGCCAACCTGGAAAATCAATTAGACCAACTGATCGAACAGGAAAGTCAGCACCAAGCGATCGCCGCGCTGTTTCATAATGCGGGAAATCTTGAGAATAACCATCTCGAAAGCGGTGAAAGCCTGCGCGATCAACTATTGCGTTTAGTCAACGATCGCCAGCAACAACAATTACAACTACAAAAACAAGTCAGCGCCAAACAAAAAGAAATTCAAACCCTGGAGCACCACCGCGTGAATTATCCCCCTCACGTGGCCGCGGCGATTGCCGCAATACAACAAGCCTGCCCCCAAGCAAAACCCAGCGTGCTTTGTGATTTTATCGAGATCATTGATCCCAAGTGGCAAATGGTGATCGAAGGTTATATGGGTGGGGCGCGGTACAGTATTGTGGTTGAGCCAGAATATGAAGCCCAAGCCATTCGCATTGTTCGCAACCTAAAAGGTTCGCGCAATAAAGCCAAAGTTGTCCAAGGTGAAAAAGCACAGCGAGATGCCTTAAAACTTTCGCTACCGCGACAATCCATTATTGAGGTGATGAGCTTCGAACATAAAGTGGTTGAGTACTATGTCACAGCCTCCTACGGCAGCGTAGTGCGTGTCGACGATGAAAAGGCCCTCAGCAAAACCGCTCGCGGCGTCACTGTCGATGGCTTAGGCTCGGGAAACTACACCATGTTTCGCTGTGATCTGGATGATGCCGACCTAGTCTTTGGTCAAGGCGCTCGCGAACGCGCCTTAGCGGCAAAACAAAAACAATTAGAAACATTGCAATGGCAATGCGATGAAGCAGAAACCACACACCGCAGCGTTGCCAATATTTACGACACCATTAAACGCATTCAACCCGTTAGCTGCAGTGATATTGTTCAACAGATACTGGTCTCCTATCGCGCCCTAGAGCAAGCACAACGCGCCCTACAAAATTTAGATTTAAGTGATTACGAAGAATTAGAACAAGCCTTAATTCAAGTACAACAAGAATACAGCGCTGCCGAAGAACACAGTGACAACTTACAAAAAAAACTGGGCGAGCTTAATGGCAGCATCAATAGCTGCAATCGAAAAATTAAGCAACTCGCCGACGACTTAGAGGGGCTGCAAGACAAGCAAGAAGAGGCAGAAGCCTTAGTACTGGAAATTCCCAAAATAGATCCCGACTTCGACATCGACGCGGCCATCCAACAAGCAGAATCTGAAGCCACAGGTTCTAGTGGCCTTAGTGATTCAGAGTTTGCCGAACAAGCTCAGCATTTTATTAAAAAAATGAATGAATGCGAACGGCATTTGTATCAGGTAATAACCGATTACAATCAAACCGCACAAGCCTACACCGCCATACATTACAAGCTAGAAGGCGAAGCTCATGGCTTATCCTACTTCACCAGCATTGTTGGCATACGCAAAGAAGCCTCACTGGCCTACAACCGACTTAAAAACAAT
>JBNKUQ010000047.1:269-23848 GCA_050298695.1 Cellvibrionaceae bacterium | reverse complement strand
AGTTGGTCAGTCAATTTGCCCAATGCGAATAAGATGCGCTTTGCCGACGTAAATACGGTGCTGGCAGCGAACTGGGTTGCCAATACGATTAATGTCTACATCGTGCGTGAAATCGACGGTGCGCTGGGGTGGACGGGTTGTTAAGGTTGATAAACTCGGCGATGAACTTGTGGTAGAAATTTTAAATCATCCGCTAGACCAAAAAGGTAAGCCAATACAATCATCCGCTGCAAATGGTGGGCGTTTTATTGCCCGATTACAGCCGCCCTATAAGCAGATACGCTACTATAGAGGGCGTTGGGTAACGGTGGCAGGGGAAATATCGGGAAGTGAGGTTCATACTTTAGCCAGTGGCCAAGAACAACGCTTACCGGTAGTGAATGCTGTTGAGCACCATGCTTGGCGAGAGGAATATCGTCACGATTATGACTACTACGATCCATGGTGGCCGGGTTTCTACTTTGACTATGGCCACTATGGAAAGAAATACAATAAAAGTCGCACAGGCTTCGGTATTATTTTCAATCCACGCTTTCACAAAAGCCTACCGAAATAATGAAATCGCTATCCTTGTCTTAAATAACAATCGTCATCGTTATCGATTAGAGCCTGTAATACATCGGTGCGGCTAATGAGTCCAACTAACTTTCCGTTTTCAATAACCGGGTAGTTTTTCGGTCTATTTTTAATAATCGTTTGTGCTAGCTCAACGATGGTGGTGTTAGGTGTCACACTTAGTACATCTCGTTGCATCACTTTGCTGACGGAACCTGGCTCTTCACAGTGAAAGGCATCATTTAACATTTCTTCAATGCAGTCTTGTTCCGATAGATAGCCCACAAGCGCTTGCTCATTGTTAACAACAGGAACACCAATAATTTTATTTTTTAGTAGTAATTCAACGGCTGCTCTCACATTATCTGTTTCTTTAACGGTGTGAGGCTGGTGATTCATAAAATCCGCGACAAGGATGGAGTGCATAGTCGTTTCCTTCTTATTTTTTACTGGAATGACAGACCCTACTATAATCCACTACTGCATTTTTGTAACCCTGTAATAGAGCATCAACTGTTAAAGCATGCCCTATAGATACTTCGGCAATATCACTTATTGTTAGAAATTGCGTCAAGTTATTAAGGCCAAGGTCGTGCCCCGCATTAACTCCTAGACCAATGCTATTCGCGTAGTCGCTGGCTTCACGGTATTGGGCCAAGCTGATTTGTGCGGCATTCAATGATGACTTACAGGCTTTTGCATAGGGCCCTGTATATAATTCAATACGGTTTGCACCTATTTCTTTGGCGAGTTTAATTTGTTCGCAATCTGGATCCATAAATAAACTGGAACGAACTTGCCATTCTTTAAGCCGAGCAATAATAGGCTCGAGTCTATCGGCATCTTGCGTTAAATCGAAACCGTGATCCGACGTTAATTGTGAATTATTATCCGGTACTAGAGTTGCTTGGTGGGGACGAGTTGCATCAATCAAGGCCATTAACCCAGGGTAAGCTGTTCCGCTAATGTTGTTATCACCATCGGCTACCGCTTCGGCAAAGGGGTTGCCTTCGATATTAAATTCTTTTTTCTGAGTAGTTGAGTGATTGAGTTCTCTAATATAGGTAGACAAAGAAAAAACGTCATCGACGCGAATGTGACGCTGATCGGGTCTTGGATGAACGGTAAGGCCATCAGCGCCTGCTTCAATAGCCATTTGAGCGAATTTGAGAACGGAAGGATAACTGCCTCCACGCGAATTTCTCAGTAAAGCAATTTTATTTAAGTTAACACTTAGAGCCGTCATAAGAGAGTCAATTTCTAGTTGATCCAGCCAGTATTGCGCTTATTTGGTTTCAATTTTGGCAAAATGATCGCCAATAAGACACCTAACAGCACAGCAAACGCGCCATATATAAAAAAGGTAGTGCTCTCACTGCGGCGCAGACTTTCATTTTCAGACTTTAGTACATCATTTTCTGTTTGTAATATTTCAATTTTTTCTGTTTGTTCCCGTAGCTTTTCGCGGGACTGAATAGCAGAAGATGAAATTGCTTTCAGATCATTAAATTCTTTTTCGGTTTTTTGAGCCGCCGCCTCGGTGACAGATAACTCATTTTTTGTTTCTCGATAATTTTCCGAAAGCACTGTTTTTTCTTGCTTTAATTTTTCTAGCTCTTCGGTTAGGGTAGCGATTTTTTTATTTGCATATTCCAGTTGTAATTTTGCGGGTGGTGTACTGTTGAGAAATTGGTTACGCACCCAACCCGTAACGCCGCCAGCGGTTTTAATTTTTGTCCACTCGGTATCGCGCTCAATAAGTGTTACCCGTGTGCCTGATGGAAGTCCCTTATGTAGTATGGAAAATTGATTCCCTTGTCCTTTGCGCACAGGTACATAGAGTTCATCAGATATATAGAGATTGGTAGCCGCAGCGAAATGACTGCTGGTAAATAATAAGACGGCGCAAATTAACAAAGTTAATGAGTTGTTTTTAACTAACATTTTTAAATAATGTCCAGAGGAAAAAGTTGAAAAGAATAGGGCAGCTAATTTACCTTATTCATTGAGTATATAAGTGTGAACGATCTCTCGTTCTGTTAAAAAACTTGTTTATAGGGTTTAACGACGACCTGCTTAAAAACCCCTTGTTCTTGATAGGGGTCATTATTTGCCCAAAGGCTTGCTTCTTCTAACGATGCGAACTCAGCAATGATAAGAGAACCCGTAAATCCATTCTCTCCAGGCTCGCTATTATCAATGGCGGGTAATGGTCCAGCTGTCAATAGACGTCCCTGATCACGTAGCGTTTCTAAACGTTCTAAATGTGCAGGGCGTGCTTGTTTTCTTAACGGAAGACTATTTTCAACGTCTTCACAAATAATGGCGTACCACATTGTCTCACTCCTAAAATTCGGTATGGTTTATTGCTGCTTTATAATTTCTTCCAGCTCGAGTGCCGTTAGCGCTTTAATTTTTTTGAATAAATAAAATAAAGCAAACATCATCACCATTGTTGCAGGTATCGCAATCACCGGAAAACTCAAGGCCTGCATTTTCGCTAATTCAGCATTAAATGCTTCTGTTCCTGGTTCGCTAAGCAATAGCATTTTGGCTAAAACAAAATTTAATATGGATGAAACAACAAAAGACAGTGTGACTAAATAAGAGGCATTAACCAAGGCCTTATCAAATTCTTTTTGTGTGCCTTTTGTCGCTAATGCATGATTAACTTTATCTATTTGTAAAATTTTATCGTTGAAAAGTAGCGTTCTTACTAAAGGGTAAGGTGTTTTTAAAGAGACTAGTGTCACTATAGCAAAGATAGCCGGTATGGCGGCTTCTTTGATCATAATATATTGGGGAGGCAGCTTAAGTAAGGCCATACCGCCAGTCAGGGCGATACTAATGATTCCCAACGCCGAAAAGAAATTAAATTTACCACGATACCGAATATCGTTGAGCCCATAAATGATAGGGAAGGCCAGTGCCACTATAATGGCCCATTTGACGCCAAGGTCGTCTTCACCACTGAATTTAGACAAAATAACCGTGGGAATAACAATATTAATCAGAATATTAATAAAAATGTTTTCTTTTTTTTCAGTTTTTACTTGTGTCGACATGGCGATTGTTAATAATGTGCAAATGAGAGCGGGATTTTACGCAACTGTTGACTTAAATGGCAGTGTTCTCTGTATTTTTTAATAAAATACTTGCGATGCTCACGCTAATAATTACTCAATAGGTACTCATTGGAAAAGTTGTACGATTTACATACGCACAGCAATTGCTCAGACGGTCAATTATCGCCGACGGAATTGGTTGCTTTAGCCAAAGAGCGGAATGTCGCTGTCTTGGCGCTGACTGACCACGATACCCTGTCCGGTATCGAGGAAGCAAAAGCGGCAGCGGGCGACGATATAGCGATTATTACGGGTATTGAGTTGTCATCGGTTTGGCAAGGTAGGAATATCCATGTTGTTGGTTTAAATGTCGATACTGGGAGTGAATCTTTGCTTGCGGCGGTTGAACAACAATCTCAGGGGCGTTTAAAACGTGCTAAAACCATCGCAGAAAAATTGGCTAAAGCCGGTATAGTGGGCGCCTGGGATGGGGTTCAATACTATGCTAAGGGAGACAGTATTGGGCGCCCTCACTTTGCACAATATATGGTCGATTCAGGCTATGTGAATAGTATTAGCGAAGCCTTTAAACGCTATCTTGGTTCAGGTAAAGCTGGTGATGTTAAGCAAGAATGGCCAGAACTAAGCACAGTCGTTAAATGGATTACTGAAGCTGGCGGCATTGCAGTATTGGCGCACCCCGATAAATACGATCTGACTAGAACCAAGCTATATGCGCTTTTACAGGAATTTGTTGAGGCGGGCGGTGAGGGCATCGAGGTCGTCAGTGGTGTTCAAGAGCCCAATGTCACCAGTAAATTGATTCGAGCGGCACTGGACTTTTCTTTGAGTATTTCCTGTGGGAGTGATTTTCATTCCCTAGAGAATGCCTGGCAAGCCCCCGGGAAAATGTCCGCCGTGCCGGCTGGCTATAAGGCAGTATGGGATCATTGGGAGCGCTAGGCGCTTATTCTTCAACTAAATCAGGTAGTTTATGGCACAGTTTTTTCAGATACACCCAGAAAACCCTCAGCAGCGTTTGATTAAACAAGCAGTTGATATTATCAGGCGAGGGGGGCTAGTTGCTTACCCCACCGATTCCGCCTATGCCTTGGGTTGTCATATCGGTGATAAATTAGCACTCGATCGCATTTGTGGTATTCGTCAGCTGAATAAAGACCACAATTTTACTCTGATGTGCCGTGATTTATCCGAGGTGGCGACTTACGCAAAAGTGAATAATACAGACTTTCGCCTGCTTAAAAACCATACTCCTGGTCCTTTTACCTTTATTTTGGATGCGACCTCGGAAACCCCTAGGCGCTTAAAGCACCCTAAACGCAAGACCATTGGTATTCGCATTCCTAATAATCCGATTGTTATAGCGCTATTGGAAGAGCTCAATGAACCTATGATGACCAGTACCCTAATCCTGCCTAATGACGACTTGCCATTAACGGACCCTTACGATATTCGTGCCTTGCTCGAACATCAGTTGGAGCTGGTTATTGATGGCGGCTTTTGTGGTATGGAGGCCACCACCGTTGTTGATCTTACGGGAGATGAGGTTGTCATTACTCGCAAAGGTTGTGGTGAATTTGTAGAGTGATTTTTGCATAAGCTATCGCGCCAATTAATTTAATAAATTTTAATTATTTGATGGTCGTGTGTATAGTCGCCTCTACGGCTTAATTACAGTTCAAAAGAAGTATGGCTCAAATCTATTATTTCGAGCTGTACTTAAAAATCCAAGCAGATCAACAGGAGGATATAATGACTAAAGATTATCAAATCGATATTGGTATTGACGAAGAGGCTCGTAAAGGTATCGCGGAAGGCTTGGGAGAGTTACTAGCAGATACTTATACACTCTACCTTAAAACCCATAATTTTCACTGGAATGTTGTTGGCCCTCGCTTCCGTGAATTGCACCTTATGTTCGAAGAGCAGTATACAGAGTTAGCCGTTGCCGTAGATGATATTGCTGAGCGTATAAGGACCTTGGGCTTTCCTGCTCCAGGCACCTACAGCGCATACGCAAAACTATCAACCATAGAAGAAACCGAAGGTGTGCCTTCTGCGGAAGAGATGATCCGCATTCTGACAGAAGATAACGAAACCGTTGTTAGGACTGCGCGACGTATTTTGCCCAGTGCCCAGGAAGTGGGAGACGAATCTACAGCAAGTCTTATTGCAGACCGTATGGTGATTCATGAAAAAACGGCTTGGATGATTCGTAGTTTATTTAGTCATTAGTCATTATAGGGATGAATTGCGGCACAGGCTTTGTGCCGCTTTTATTTTTAATAAAATTAATAGCTTACAAGTTAAAGTTCACTTGAATTCTATTTTTACAGGTATAGTTATATCCCCCCTAGTGAAATGCACTTTGTCGACCTTGAGCTGTCGCTATATCCTATGGGTACATCTATACCCAACAATCTCTAAATTAAGCACTTAATTCATAAGGGTTCTGTATCTACCTCGTGAAAGCCGCTATAATCGCCGGCCATCTCACAAACTGCGGATTTCCCAACTCTATTATTTATGACAACCACAACAGAAGCTAATGTGTTGGATGAAACGGCTGAGAGTGATGCACTACTTGCTCAATCAGCACCGTCCCCGTCACAAAATGAGATGCCATTTGCCCTGGTAAACGGCCAGGCCTATACCGAACTACCAAAAGACCTTTATATCCCACCCGATGCCCTGGAAGTGATCCTTGAAGCTTTCGAAGGCCCTCTAGATTTGTTGTTGTATCTTATACGGCGACAAAACTTGGATATCTTAGAAATCAATGTTGCCGCCATTACCCATCAATATGTTGCCTATGTTGAGCTGATGAATGCTATGCAGTTTGAGCTGGCGGCCGAATACTTGGTCATGGCTGCTATGTTGGCTGAAATTAAGTCCCGCATGCTGTTGCCGCGTAACCAAGAAGAAGAGGAAGAAGAGGAAGATCCACGGGCTGCGCTAATTCGTCGTTTGCAAGAGTATGAGCGCTTCAAGCAAGCCGCTGAAGATGTCGATCAGTTGCCGCGCTTACACCGTGACATACACGTAGTTACTGCCAAAGCGCCGGATCGAAACCTCACGCGCCCAGACCCCGATGTCGATTTAAAAGAGTTGTTGTTGGCCTTATCTGAAGTGCTTCGTCGAGCCGATATGTTTGAAAGCCACCAAATTCAACGCGAGGTGCTGTCCACGCGTCAGCGCATGACCGAAGTCCTGGATTACCTCAGCCACAAAAATACCTTTGTGCCTTTTGTGAGCTTGTTCAAGGTTGAGGAAGGTCGCATGGGGGTGATTGTCACGTTTATGGCAGTGATGGAGCTGATTAAGGAATCTTTATTAGATATCGTACAAAATGAAGCCTTTGGCGCAATACATGTAAAAGCCAAAACAGAATAAACTGGCAAAATACCGTTAACCGAACAGATAACAATGAATATAGAACCTACCTTACTTCGCAGCATTATCGAAAGCGCATTAATGGCCTATGGTCAGCCGCTGAGTATCGAAAAGTTACAAACCCTCTTTGTCGATGATAAGTCGCAAGAAGATCCCAAGTCTGCTGCTAGCAGCAGTGGCACCCCTGAAGCAGAAGCCGATGTTAACGATGAGAGCGAGAAAAAGTCCGAAAAATCTGTAGGTGTTGATAATGTGCCTAGTAAAGAAGCCATACTGGAAGCCTTGGAATCTATTCAGCAGAGTTGCGAAGATCGCGGCTTTGAGCTAAAGCAGGTTAGTAGTGGTTGGCGCTTTCAAGTGCGTGCCGATATGGCGCGTTGGGTGAATCGGTTATGGGAAGAAAAGCCTCAGCGTTACTCGCGGGCCTTGCTGGAAACCCTATCGATTATTGCTTATCGTCAGCCTATTACCCGTGGTGATATTGAAGAGATTCGGGGTGTCGCGGTGAGCTCACATATTATTAAAACACTGACGGAGCGTGAATGGATCAAAGTGGTTGGCCATCGCGATGTGCCTGGCCGTCCGTCCTTGTTTGCCACAACACGGCAATTTCTAGACTACTTCAACCTCGAAAGTCTAGATGAGCTGCCATCTCTACGGGAACTAGCCGATATTGACTCACTCAGCCCGGAATTGGACCTCCAGCCAACTGAAGGCGAAAGCACGGGAGAGTCAGCAGAGGATGGCGAAGAAGTTTTAGTGACTAGTGATGGTCAAGAAGAATTTGATGTCGAGTCATCCAGTAACGAGACTGAGCTCGATGCATCTTCTGAAGAACTCGTGGAGTTTTTACCGGAAGCTGATCTAGCAGTGGTCGATGAGAGTGCGGCAGACATCCCTGAGGAATCTACCGATGAACTGGCAGCAGACGAGAAGTTAGAAGAAGGAACCCGCACAGAGTAAACAATGAAAAAAAAACCGGCTAAGCTGTCTCACAAAACGGATAGCACACAAGAAATCGAACTTCCCGAAGGTGAAAAACTGCAAAAAGTCCTCGCTAGGGCAGGTTTAGGTTCGCGACGAGAAATGGAGCGAGCTATCGACCAGGGGCGCGTGACGGTCAATGGTAGGCCTGCAAAACTGGGTGATCGTGTTAACGCCAGTGAAGATCGCATCGAGTTTGACAAAAAGCGCTTACAGCTTTCGGCAAGTACAGAAAACAGTATTAAGGTCTTGCTCTACAATAAGCCGGAAGGTGAAATTTGTTCTCGCTCTGACCCAGAAGGCCGTCCCACGGTGTTTGATCGTTTGCCACGTCTTAAAAACGAACGCTGGATCTCTGTCGGACGTTTAGACTTTAACACCAGTGGTTTATTGTTATTTACGACGGATGGTGAACTGGCCAATCGTTTAATGCACCCTTCATCCACTATCGATCGTGAATACTTAGTGCGTATTCAAGGCGATGTTGACGATGATATGAAAATGCGTTTACAAGAAGGCATTTTACTAGACGACGGCCTAGCCAAGTTTACCGACATTGTCGATGGCGCTGGGTCTGGTAGAAACCGCTGGTTTTATTGCGTGGTTATGGAAGGGCGCAACCGAGAAGTCAGGCGTTTGTGGGAGTCTCAAGGTGTTAAGGTGAGTCGCCTAAAGCGTGTGCGCTTTGGCAATATTTTTATTCCATCTCATGTGCGGGTAGGGCAGTGGACAGAGCTCAATCCCAAAGAGATAAAAGAATTATGCATTACGGCGGGCGTTGATTTAGTAAATAAACCTAAGCCCCTAACAAAAGCGGAAAAAATTGCGCGCGAGCGACACCAAAAAAAATTGCGTGCGGGTAAATCTCGTCGTAAATAAAACAGTGTTTTTGTGGAAGCTTTAAATTAACTCGCAAAGTTATATATTTTTCTCGTTCCCACGCTCTGCGTGGGAATGCATACACAAATCTAATAATTTTAGGACTTATGTTACGAGAGCGAAGTTTTCAGCATAAAATTATGTGCGATTGACGGACAGAGTTTTGATAACGTTATTTATGTGTTATTCAATGTAGACTTTGTGCAAACTGATAGTTAGATATGCGTTCCCACGCAGAGCGTGGGAACGAGGAAAGACTAGGTGATGCTATGATTGACGCTAAAGATAATCCAGTAAAGTTGAAAGTGAAATATATTTCATTTCTAATGACTGACTAGCAAGTTACTTTGAAAGAATACACTGAGACAACGGTTGAGTACTTATTACTTCCGACGTCATTCCCGCGAAGGCGGGAATCCAGGAGCTAGTATATATGCTTCAGTCTTGATCCCCGCCTTCGTGGGGATGACGATGTATTCTTTTTTAGTGTCCCGGTAAATTCACTCAGCTATAGGTCTTTCTATGTCAACAATCTTTGAAAATTTATGGCAGGACTATACTCAGTTAAACCCTCAAGCATTTGATATACATGCATTGCTGCAGGAGAGGGGAGAAACGGTTCTTAATGATCATATTGCGCTGCGTACTTTTCAGCATCCCAAAGTGGGTGTCGATGTTTTAGCTAAACCTTTTCTTGCATTGGGTTACGAAGAAAAGGATGATTATCAATTTACGGAAAAAAAATTATATGCCAAGCACTATGAACACAAAGAGTCCGATTGGCCTAAAATTTTTATTAGTGAGCTTAAACTCAATCTCTTCTCTGATGGGCTACAACAAACTATTTTATCTTTAATTGATCAAATTCCTGATGCTGCACCTGGGCAAGCTAATTTTCTTTGGTCTGGAACACTTTGGAACCCCATTACCTTTTCGACTTACGAAACACTGCGACAAGAAAGTGAATATGCCGCTTGGATGTCAGCTTTCGGTTTTCGTCCCAACCATTTTACGGTTTTCGTTAATGCCTTGCAGAGTGTGCAATCTCTCAGTGAGCTGAATGAGCTAGTAAAACAAAAAGGTTTTACCCTCAATCAAGCCGGTGGTGAAATTAAAGGTTCCCCTGATGTGTTTTTGGAGCAATCTTCGACGATGGCGAGCCCTGCGATTGTTCCCTTTGCCGACGGCCCCCATGAAATTCCAGGCTGTTATTATGAATTCGCTTATCGCTATCCTTTAGTATCGGGAGAATTGTATCAAGGTTTTGTTGCGCAATCGGCGGATAAAATATTTGAGAGTACGGATAATAAGTCCACTTAAATTTTGAGACGTAGCATCAATCCGGTAAAAATTTTTATCGGGTTGGTATCTAATTTTTTTCTCGTTTTTCTCGTTCCCACGCTCCGCGTGGGAACGAGAAATGTTTCAATTATTTAGAGGTGTCCTAAATTAAGCTTCTTCTTTTTCTGGTATAGATTGAATGTGTAGTGTCGATGTTGGGAATGCGCATTCAGCCCCATGACTTTCGATAATATCGATAACCTTTAGCATGACATCTTGTTTAACGCCATGATAAGCCACCCAGTCGGTAGTTTTAGTGTAGGCATAAATAAAGAAGTCTAAAGAGGATGCGGCAAAGCTATTGAAATTAGCGATAATGGTTTGTTGTGGGTCTAGCTCTGGATGCTCTTTTAACATTTTTTTAACTTGTTCAATAATACTAGACATTTTTGCCACATCGTCATAACGAATGCCCACTGTTTCATAAATACGGCGATTAAGCATGCGGGAGGGATTTTCTAGGGCAATTTGATTAAAGGTTGCGTTGGGCACGTATAAAGGCCGTTTTTCAAAGGTGCGTATTCGGGTTAGGCGCCAGCCAATATCTTCTACCACACCTTCAATATTTCTATCTGGAGAACGGATCCAATCTCCTACTTTAAAAGGGCGATCCAAATAAATCATTGCACCACCGAAAAAATTTGCCAATAAATCTTTTGCTGCAAAACCAACGGCTAGGCCTCCAATACCTCCAAAGGCTAAAATTCCCGAAACACTGTACCCAAAGCTTTGCATCACAATCAGTAAAGCGGTGATAAAGACGGAGGCTCTTAGCAGCTTACTAATAGCCTTTGCGGTAGTTTTGTCGACGGGATCTGCTTGTTCGGGATCGGTCATCCCCGCTTCTATACGGCGAATAACGCGGAGTAAAAACCAGGTGGCAAGCGCAATAATGCCGACTTCACGAATTTTATTGGTTGCCTCTATAACCGATGTGTCTGCATGAGTGGCGACCACATTAGCCGCCATTAGTATGCCTAGTAGCCATATAAATCCAACGGCAGGGTGGTAAGCCGCATCAATAAGGGCATTATCCCAAATATTTTTTGTTTTTTGAGCCTGCTGCTTTAAACGTTTAAATAGGTATTTCACAAAATAGCCTAACAATAAGGTGGCAAAAATAATCAGAAAGGTTTGAATAATCCAAATGTAAGGGTGGTTGACGACGGCAAGAATGTTGTCGATGATGTCGTTCATAGTGACTCCATGGTTACAGAATATTTGATCGCTGTTAACCCAATAAAAGCTCACTGGGTTAATATAAAGCTAATAGGCGGCTACTGTAACAAAAAATTACGCTAAGCTCACTTCAGGCTATTGGAAAATAATTATTATCGAGGTTTTTGTGGATTTACTATGTTAAAAAATCTAATTTTTAGAGCTGCCCTTGCAAAGCTAAACCATCTCATTTTGAGCTTTTTTTTGCTGGTAGGTTGTGCCCATATGCAGCATACCTTGTCTACTGAAATTATTAATGATGAGCTTTTGACATTTTCGGGTAAAGGGGCGGGTGCAGGGATGATGCTAATGTCCACCATGGGGCCCATGGGGATTGCCATAGGTGTTGCGATTGATGAGGGTATTGCGAAAGATATACGTACTACAGCGGATCAGGGAGGTGTCGATATCCGCGATTTGTTACTCGACGCAATAGAGAGCCACGAGTTTGCTTTAATACCGAATACCTTTGTATCCATGCGAGTAGAACGTTTTGGTTTTATTAGCTGGCCTGGACCCGAAGATAAGGTAATGCCACAACTTCACCTGCTCGCAATACATAGATCAGGGGATTTAATGCGAGTTCGTTTTCCTGAGGATATGGAGAAAATTCAGCAGGAGGCAATACTGCCTGACTTAGCGACTCTTGATGCTGTTAAAAAAGATAGTAACGAAATAAGCCGCTTATTCAACAGGGCGATAAGATATAGTTTTCAATATTTGTCACAACAGTAATTGGAACTAAAACTTTTCATTTGAGTCAATAGCAGTACTTGTTTCTACATACTCCTATGTTTAAAGGTGAAAAATGACTAGCTTAACTGTGTTACGTTCAACTTTCTTATTGACAATGGTCTTCTTTTTTATGTCTTCATCTCCTATCTTTGCCGCAGAACCTATTAATACATTGGAAAAGTCCGGGTTATTTAGTTATAAACCCTCAGGTATAGCAATAAGAGGATATGATACCGTTGCCTATTTCACGGAAAGTAAACCTGTCAAAGGTTCTGATCAATACGCTATGCAGTGGCAGGGAGCAACGTGGAAGTTTTCCAGCCAAAAACATCTCGATCTATTTAAAGGTTCGCCAGAGAAGTATGCACCTCAATATGGTGGTTACTGTGCCTATGGTGTAGTTAAAAATAATCTCGTTAAAATTGAACCAGAAAATTGGAGTATTATTGATGGGAAACTGTATCTTAATTACAGTGATGATATTCAAGACAAGTGGGAAAAAGATATTGCGGGTTATATACAAACAGCGAATGAAAAATTTAAAGGTCTGTTGAAGTAACGAGCGAGTCACTATTACAAGAATACATTCAGGTAAGCGGCCTATTTATTGTTTTTGGTGTCATTTGTGATCTGCAACTGCTCCTGCGTTGTTCGAAGTACCCTACTTCCGTGTAGGGCAGGGCGGGAATAACGATGGTATTCTTTTAAATGCCCTGGTAGTAGTAGAAGTATTACATTTAGGCCGTTAAAAAATTAACTCTTTTTTGCTGCGCCTGAAATAAATTTTAAAGAGCTTAACCATTCGATATACGCATTAATATTATTGCTATCAGGTTTTAACCAGATTTGTGTAATAAGCTCTCTACCATTTTGTACTATGCCAGAATCAATGGTTGTGGTGTACATGCAAACTTTGCTGTCAGAACACTGCTTGAAAAGTTTAACGGGTTTGTTCATCACGGTAGCGTCTATATAATCCGACGATTCGATGCCCTTTGTCGATACGTCCATATAAAAACGCAGTCCGTTACCTGCTTCGTTTTCGTAACGGATAATGTCAAAGTCTAGACCTTGTTGATAAGACCATTCATGCCCTGGAAGTGTTTCAGCGATTGGCATCGCATGTAAATCATCGGGCAAACCTACTTGTGCCCACAATGACGATGAAAATAGTAATGTAACAGTGGCGATAAACATGTGTCTCATAACAACAATAACCTTTTTTAAAAAACCATACAAAACTACACCACGACTGTAGTCGAAATGTTTGTAAAAAAACCAGTGAAATTATTATTAGAAGGGCTTATTAGATTTGACTGGAGAAATGTGACCACTGCTCACAGCGCTTTGCATTCTGACAAACTTGGATAAATCCTGCAAGTTTTTGTTTGTTATTTGCGCTACCTTATAGGTTTCTAAGTAATAATACGGATTAAATAAAACAGGTTGCATAGTGGCTATGAAAAAGTTCATGGACGACTTTTTAAGGGCTGGTTACATCGAGAGGCGAGCATTGTTAAAAACGATGGTATCGCTAGGGTGAAACTCTACTCGATTGCGTCCATTTTCTTTAGCTTGATAGAGCGCTTGATCGGCTTCTTTTACCAAGCTTTGTTTATCTATTCCGAGGGATAGGCAACTACCGCCGACACTTACGGTCACTTTTATACCTTGACCTTTTGAATCATTGAGTAACAGTGCAGCTACATTTTCCCTGATGCGTTCAGCAATAATGGTGGAGCCAAGAGGCGTCGTTTTATTCAATAGTACTAAAAACTCTTCTCCGCCATAGCGAAAGGTGAGGTCAGTTTGTCGGGTGGTGGCTTGTATACTTTTAGCGACCTTTTTTATGACCATGTCACCGGTATCATGCCCATAGGTGTCGTTTATTTTCTTAAAGTGGTCAATGTCAATCATTAGTACGCTTAGGTCTTGCTCATAGCGTTGTGCCATTTGCCATTGGTGTTCCAGTGCATTTTCTAGAGCGCCTCGGTTGCCTAAGCCTGTTAGCGGATCGCTCATGGCTTGATGCAAGGCATCGCGGTAGTTCAGTGCATTACGTAAAGGGTAGATTAATGTACTGATTAATAGCTCTAATTGCGCTAGTTCATCATCAGAAAAACGTTGGTTGCGAGTAAAGCTAATCTGGCCTAGTTGTTGTTGCTGTATATTCAGGGAGTAACTGCAGTTATGCTTTGCTTTTCCTCCCAGTTTTATGAAGACATTCTTTTCTGTGTTCTTAAATTGGCAGCTGCTAAATTTGAGTAGGTGCTGAATTTGACCAAAAAATAATTCAAAGAGAGGTTCTAATTCTATTGTTGTTTGCAGTAGAGAAGTCAGTTTGTACTGAGCGCTGGCACTAATTTCTTTTTCAATGAGATCACTTAATGACATCGTTCTTACCCTTTTAGTGGGTTTAAGTAGTTCGGATCGATTAACAGAATTAGCCATAATTTTTTCCACGATAAAACAACATGCGGTAAGTAAAACGGTAAACATTGCCACCGTCTTTACATCGACGATATATTCATGTTCGAGCGCTTATTTATTTTACCAAGCTAGAACTGTACCAAATGTTTCATTTCCCAAAAATAGTTAATAAAAATAAATGCTTAGCTTGTGATCTAAATCTCACAAAACTTTGGTGTCAGGATTTTGGCGTCTGTTTTATTGACTATTTCCCCTTTTGGCGGAAAAACCTTGCCGCTCTATGTATTTCTAGCGCTCTTTTTTAGATACATATTAAAGGTTTGATATTCGTTTTATTTCTTATTGAATCCGAGCTTAGTACAAGTGGTTGCGATTCGCAATAAACCTTGGGACAATCCGCGTCAAAATTTCTACGTTAAACAAATGCTGGGTGAAAAGTGATTAAGATAGGACTGTTTTTTGGCAGTGACGAAGGTAATACGGAGAGTGTTGCTCACCGTATACGGGCTCAATTCGGTGAAGAAAGAGTCGATATTTATGATATCGCTGATGTGACGCAATTAGAGTTTGCTGAATATGAGTACATTATTTTAGGTATTCCCACATGGGACTTTGGTCAGATACAGTCTGACTGGGAAGAGTTTTGGGAAGACCTGGGTGATATTGATTTTAGTGGTAAGACCGTTGCACTGTTTGGTCTTGGCGACCAATTTGGTTATGGCGATTATTTTTTAGATGCAATGGGTATGCTGCATGATGTCATAGTGAGTAATGGGGCTAATATCGTGGGACATTGGTCAACCGAAGGCTATGAGTTCGATGCCTCTAAAGCATGGATAAAAGATGAAAGTTGTTTTGTTGGCTTGGCAATTGATGAAGATCAACAAGAAGAATTGACCGATCAGCGCATTGAGCGCTGGTGTGATGAGCTTAAAGCGATTTTTGTATAGTTAGAATTATGAGGCTTCTGCGATAAAAACCCCCCGCAAAGGTGCAGGATGCCCTTCAACGGTTTTTGTCTTATCGATAGGGTCTAGAAAATCAGGTAAAGACTGAAAATGCATCCACTCGGTGCTGCGTTGCTCGTCTAGAGAGGTCGTATTGCTGTCAACGAGGCGAGGGGATTTGAATCCACATTTTTTTAGCCAGCTTATTAACGTAGGCGCAGAGGGTAAGAACCAAACATTGCGCATCATTGCGTAGCGATCCTCCGGCACCAAACATTCCCCTAAAGCGCCTTCAATAATCAATGTTTCCAGAATAAGTTGACCGCCCGGTTTTAGCGTTGCCTTGAGTTCGCGAAGGTGGTCCATGGGGGAGCGGCGGTGATAGAGAACCCCCATAGAGAAAGTGGTATCAAAGAAACTTAGGGAGTCGGGTAATGCTTCACTGCCAAGAGGTAGTGCATCAACGGGTTTATCCCCTAAAAAATGTTTCAACATCAAGAATTGAATAATAAAGCGTGGCGAAGGGTCAATGCCCACAACGCGCTCAGCCTCTTCACCGAACATGCGCCAGCAATGATAACCATTACCACAGCCTACATCGAGAATGCGCCTGCCTTTAAGTGGCGCTATATGCGGAAGCAGGCGCTGCCATTTCCAGTCTGAACGCCATTCGGTGTCTATATCGATGCCAAATAAAGAGTAGGGGCCTTTGCGCCATGGGATTAGTGCTTCTAGTGATCGCCTTAACTGTTTTTGAGTGCTGGCTTCCAATGCTTGGAAGGTGCTCAGTTTTACTTCATCCTTTAATTCAACGATATCAGCTTGGATAGTGGGTAGTGCGAGTAAGGCCTCTTTCCATTTTACGAGGTCGCCATAACGTTGCTCATTAATTCCAGCAGGTATATCGGTTTCGAGTCGTTGTGCCCATTCAGATAGGCCTTCCGCTTTGAGGAAGTTGAAAAAAGAGTGATAGTAGCCGAGCACGCTTACATCAGTCCTTTATGGCAATCATGGAGGCAAAAGGCAGACATTGAAACCAGACATCCGCACTGCTAAATCCGGCAGACTTTAGGCGTTGTTTGTGAGTTTCAATATTTTCGGGTTGCAAGACATTTTCCAGAGCTGTTCTTTTTTGGGCTATTTCAAGTTCGCTATAGCCATTATTGCGCTTGAAGTTTTCATAGAGTTCAGTGAGCAATTGTTGATGGGGGCTGTCATCAAATATAACTTTTTCAGATAACAATAAAATCCCTCCCGGTAGTAAGCCCTTAAAAATAGTATCGATAATACCTTGACGTCGCTCCTGAGGAATAAATTGTAAAGTAAAGTTAAGTACCACAACAGAAGCGCGTTCTATGCTTGTGTTTTCAATATCACAACAACGTAGCTCTACGTTGGGCAAGTTATCCTTCTTCGAATCCAGTGTTAAAAGTTCTTGGCAGCGTTCAATCATGGCGGGTGAGTTGTCAATGCCAATAATTGGGCAATCCGTTACCTTGACTTTATGTCGCATGGCTAATGTCGCCCCGCCAAGAGAGCAGCCTAAGTCGTAACAGTGGCTATTAGCTTGTGCATAACGCTCGGTGATATCGCCAATCATACTTAATATAGTGGCGTAGCCAGGTACGGAACGCTTGATCATATCGGCAAAGACGTCAGCTACCTTATCATCAAAGCGAAAAGCCTCAATGGCGGCCATGGGCTTTGCAAAGACGGTATCGATGGGTGATTTTGCCATATTCGAGAGTATTTCCGGTCGGTAAAGCGGGAGGATTATAACGAGGGTGAGATAGGACGACAATCTATCCGTTATGGGGTTATAGATTATATCTCGTATTTCCTAGGCATCCACTGACTAGATAGTGGCTCAAAATAAGCTATTCTCATAAATAGAGCTGTCCTAATATAAAATGACAAAGTCGAAGTGGTTGTTTTTGTGTCTGCCATCGTTGCCCGTTTTGCCCATAGGCCCACTATGGGCTGCAACAAGTGCCTCTTTGTATGTCATTTAATATTAGATCAGCTCTAGCAGGCGAATAAGGTCACTTTTGTAAGGCATTATTCACACTTGGCTATTGATGGGGTGCTATTCACTCGGCAAAACCGGATGTTGAGTGGTAGGCCAGGGCTAATAAAAGTACGCTAGTAAATTTCATTGCTTATGTCCCAAAATCTAAAAGTATTGATTGTTGATGACTTCAATAGCTTTCGTTACACATTAAGCAAAATCATTCATGATTTAGGTTTCACCTATGTTGATAATGTGACCTCAGGTGAAGATGCATTGGATGTGTGCCGTCGAGAACACTATGATTTGATTTTATGTGATTACAATTTAGGGCCTGGAAAAAATGGCCAGCAAACACTAGAAGAACTGCGTTTAGAGGGACTTCTAAAACCTCAAGATATTTTTATCCTAATTTCTGCTGAAACCCGGCGCAATGTAGTGATGTCAGCTTACGATGGAGAGCCTGATGCCTATTTAACAAAGCCCATTACTAGCAAAGTTATTCAGCAACGCTTGAGTCGTTTGCTGAAGAAGCGTAAGGATATGCTAGACGTGTATACGGCTCTCGGAGATGGCAAAGAATCTCAAGCTATTGCTTTGCTAGAGAGTAAAGTGGTCGATGAAAGTCGTTATGCAATGGAATGTCAAAAAATATTGGCGAGTTTATATGTTAAGCATAACCAGTTGAGTAAAGCAGAAAAGTTATACACTACCGTATTAGAAATGCGCACAGTAAATTGGGCGCAAGTTGGTTTAGCGCATGTCAAAATTAAAAAAGGAGAGCCCAAAAAAGCTATGGAATGGTTAAATAAAATCATACATGAAAATCCCAGTTATATGAAAGCCTACGATGTTCTTTCCGAGGCTCTAAGAGTATTAGAAGATAATGACCAGCTACAAAAAAATTTAGAAAGAGCTGTTGAGGTTTCTCCTATGTCCACTGCCCGACAGGTATTATTGGGTAGTGTCGCTATGAATAATGGTGATATGGAAGTTGCGGCGGAGGCATATAGTAAAGCGATTAAATACGGTGCTAACTCTTGCTATTACACAACAGAAAATCAATTAAATTATGTTAAATCTGTCGCTCGATTTTTTAACAGAAACAAATTGAAAGCAGAGCGAATGGCTAAAGATGCACTTGCGGTAGCTTTGGCGCTCCAGAATAGCGATGAGTCTGGTTTTAATGAAAAATTACAAACCCAGTTGTTGGAGAGCCAGTTATGCAGTTTTACGGGTGATCTGAAAAGGTCTGAAAATATTTTAAATGCTGCACATAAAGTGTTAGAAGAATGTGAAAATGTTGATATTGAAGTCGAAGTGGAAATAATCAACGCATTGTTAGCAAATAATAAAATAGACAAAGCTCAGAGAAAAATTTCTGATTTGTTAGGATTGTATGCAAAAGATCAATCGGCATTAGAAAAAATTGATCCTTTGTTGAAAGAGCCAGCTAGTGAAAAAGCCAAAAAAATATTGATTAACTGCAATAAAAAGGGTATTGATGCCTATCAAGATAAAGAATACGACACCGCTGTTCATTTTTTTACAAAGATAGAAAGACTTTATCCTCAATATCTTGGCGTTAAGTTAAATTTGCTACAAGCCTTAATCGCTAGGATGCGTGATAACGGTAAAAATGAAAGCGACGATATGTTATGTTCCGCCATTATTGAATCTGTTGAAAAAGATTTATCTCCAGGTGATTTGCACTATGATCGCTATAAACAATTACAAGATATGTTAAGTATAGTAATGGGTTAACACGTTATGCCTCATAAACTTAAAGTATTAATTGTTGACGACTTTAATAATTTTCGTTTGACGTTAACAAAAATTATGCATGAAATGGGTTTTAAACATGTAGATAGTGTTGGTTCTGGAGAAGAGGCGTTCAGCTTTTGTCAGAAAGGTCATTATGATTTAATTTTATGTGATTATAATTTGGGAAAAGGTAAAAATGGCCTCCAATTATTGGAGGAGTTGAGAATAGGAGGACTTATTAAACCGCAAGATATTTTTATTCTTTTATCAGCAGAGACTAGTCGTAATGTCGTAATGTCTGCTTACGATTGTGAACCTTCAGCCTATTTGACTAAGCCTATTACATCTAAGGTTATTCAGCAGCGTTTATCAAGATTGATGAGTAAGCGTAAAGAGATGTTAGATATTTATAAGGCCTTAGGTGCTGGAAAAAAATCGGATGCAATTGATTTATTAGGAGCTAAGGTAAATGGAAAAACTCGATATGGAATGGAATGCCAAAAATTATTGTCAAATTTATATATAAAAATGAATCAGCTAGATAAAGCAGAAGAATTGTGCGCAGAAGTGTTGGCTGTGAGAGAAGTAAATTGGGCGAGGGTGGATTTGGCCAGCATTAAAATAAGAAAAAAAGAAGTACCAGAAGCGGTAAAAATATTGGAAAAGGTAATCAAAGAAAATCCGAGTTATATGAATGCCTATGATATTTTATCGGAAGCGCTAAAGGCGCTAAATGATAACGATAACTTACAAAAAAATTTAGAGAAAGCGGTAGATGTTTCGCCTATGTCTATTGCTCGTCAAGTCTCACTTGCTGATGTGGCAATGGATAATGGTGATAGTGAGGTTGCTGCTAATGCCTATCGAAAAATTATTAAAGTTGGCGCTAATTCTTTTCATAATACGACAGAAAATCAGTTAAATTATGCAAAATCAGTTGCGCAACTTTACGATAAAGATGCTAGTAAGGCAGAAGAAATGGCAAAAGATGCTATTCGATTAATTGGGACATTACAGGATAATCCAGATTTTGATGCGGATACAAAAATAAAAACTAGGCTTTTTGCTAGCCAGTTATTTGGTTTGAAAGGAGACTTGAAAAAATCTGAAGAAATGTTCGAATCAGCTAAAAAAATTATAGAAAATGGTGGTGATGTGGATCTGGATATTCAGATAGAAATAGTTAATGCGTTAAGAGCAGGGGGGGGAGTAGATGAGGCACGTAAAAAAATTAAGGAATTATTGAAAACTTACGGAAATGATCAGGCTGCGTTAGAAAAAATAGATCCTTTGTTAGATGATCCTGTTAGTAATAAAGCAAAACAAACATTGGCTCAGTCAAATAATAAGGGTATCGAGGCGTATCAAAAGAAGGATTACGATACGGCTATTCATATGTTTAAGAAAGTCGAACAGCTTTATCCAAGATATGTCGGTGTGAAGTTAAATTTACTGCAAACAATGATTGGTAAAATGCGAGAAAATGGAAAGAATAATGAGGATGAAGCCTATTGTGGGGCAATTGTTAAAATAGTTGAGAAAAATATTCGGCCGGGCGATGCTCAGTATGATCGTTATCGACAACTGCAAGATATGTTGCGAACCTTGTAAAAGGTTTTTCTAAAACCTCTTTCTTAGAAAAAGGTTAGCTAATTCGATATTAAAAGGTAATAGATATGCAAGATAATAACAGAGATACGGAATCTGATATAGATTTTTCCATGGTGCTTGCATCTAGTGTGCATGATATGAAAAATTCTTTGGGTATGCTGTTGAACTCTCTTGAAGAGGTGGTTGAACATTCACCACCACAAGATGATATTCAGCGTAGGAATTTCTCTATTTTGCAATACGAAGCCTCTAGAATAAATTCAGAGTTAATTCAATTGCTAACAATTTACCGTTTGAAACAAGAAAATTTACCATTTAATTTAGATGAAAACTACATATCGGAAACCATTGAAGATCAGGTGGCGCGTAATGATGTGCTGTTTAGTTCGAGTGCCGTAGAATTAACCTTAGACTGTGACCCGGACTTAGCATGGTTTTACGATAATGAGTTGGTTGGCAATGTTATTCATAATGTATTGATCAATTCGGCAAGATATGCGGATAAAAAAGTTAATATAGGTGTTGAAGTTGAAAATGGTCAGTTGGTTATTAAAATAGAAGATGATGGTAATGGTTTTCCTGATTTTATGATTGATGCTGCCGAGGCCGAAAATAAAAACAATAGTAAGTCGGCGAGTGATAGTACTCAGTTAGGGCTATTTTTTGCGGCAAAAATTGCTTCATACCATAAGCGAGATAAACAGCGTGGAAAAATTAAACTTTACAATGGTGGCAGTTTGAATGGCGGGGTGTTTGAGTTACGTTTACCCTAAAAATACACAGGCATCTCTAAAAATAGCCTTTTTTGCTCATAGGTGTTTATTTTTTCGAAAGAATGACACCAGCTTCTAAATGGTGAGTGTAAGGAAATTGATCAAAAGCAGCTAGCGCCTCAATTTTATGCGTTTGACATAACTCTTGTAAGTTATCGATAAGCGTTTCGGGGTTGCAGGAGATATAAATAATATTTGCAAATCGCTGAACCATTTTAACGGTTTCTGGATCTAAACCTGCTCGCGGAGGATCTACAAAAACGGTAGAAAATTCATAGTCATCGAGGTTTATCCCTTCGAGACGTCTAAAGACTCTTGTTTTATCCATGGCTTGCACAAATTCTTCGCTCGACATACGCATAATCAGAACATTATCAATATTGTTCCTGCTAATATTTTCAAGGGCTGAGCGGACCGATGTCTTTGATATTTCTGTTGCAAGCACTCGTGTGAAATTTTTTGATAAGGGTAGGGTGAAATTGCCATTGCCACAGTACAGTTCTAATAAATCATCACCGATAGCATGGCTATTGTTGACAGCCCAGCTTAGCATTTTCTCACAGACTTTCGCGTTGGGTTGAGTAAAGCTACCTTCCACTTGTTGATAGTGAAATTTTTCCCCATTTACGGTTAAGCATTCATTGACATAATCTCTATCCAGCACTATTTTTTGCTTGCGACTACGGCCGATAATATGAATTCCCAAACGCTCTTTAACGGGAGTAATTGCTTGAATCCATTCATCATCTAATTTTCGATGGTAAATTAAAGTGACTAAAGTATCATTGGTTAAGGTGCTTAGAAATTCAACTTGAAAGCACTTTTTGCGTAAACGTTCGTCTTCATTAATTGCCGTCATTATTTCGGGCATTAAATCATTGATAGATTTTGCCGCGATAGGAAACTGTTCAATAAAAATCGGCTTTTTAGTTTCTGGGTCACTCATTGCGTATTGAGCTGTGTTGCCCTGGTGCCATACTTTAAATTCCGCTCTCATTCGATAAAATTGTTCAGATGATGTAAATACCTCAAGTGAGTTAACATCACTATCCTTGCCTAGAACCTCTAGAGATTGTTTAAATGATTCAATTTTATCGCTTAACTGTTCTGTGTACGTTGTAGTAGATATTAAATTTTTTGATGGCATAGAGAAGTGTAAACGATTAGGGTTTAGGGAAGGCTCGGCAAACTACGCGCATTATAGTCTAAATGTAGGGCAAGTATGATCAAAAAAATAGAAGTTAGCGTCAATCGCCAGGGCTTACACGATATTACTCGGAAAGTTGTCGATATTATTGCGAAGACAAGGGTTGATGAAGGGTTGTGTACTCTGTATATACAGCACACATCGGCCAGCTTGTTAATTCAAGAAAACGCTGATCCGAGTGCTAAGTATGATTTAGAAAATTGGCTTAATCGTCTAGTGCCTGAAAATGACCCGCTTTATACTCACACCCTGGAAGGTCCTGATGATATGCCCGCTCATATCAAAGCGGCATTAACCGCCTCATCTCTCTCCATCCCCATTGCCAATGGCCAATTGATGTTGGGAAGCTGGCAGGGAATTTACTTATGGGAGCATCGTTCTTCTTCACAGCAGCGACAGGTGATTATTCACATTAACTGATTTTGTATACGTTGTGCAAAATTATCCGTTTCGATAATCAGATCTTGAATAGATTCAACCTGGGCCATGTAGGCAAGCTGTGACGCTAATGAAAATAAGCTTTTATCCAGTACGGCCAGAGCATCCAATTTAATTGCACGAGCAGCATCCGGGTGTTCGCATAGCCAAATACATTGTTGGTAAGCATGCAGTAGGGTTTCTTTTGCTTTATTGGCCGTATGCAATTGG
>JBNKUQ010000047.1:0-259 GCA_050298695.1 Cellvibrionaceae bacterium | reverse complement strand
TCCGATACTACGTGCAGTTTGTTGTGTGTAGAAGCTTGTGATGGCTTTTTAATTTGTGGGTTTAACTCTTCAGCTAACATTATCATCTCCTAATTTTAAGGGTGAAAAAAGGATGTTAATGATAATTGTTCTCATTTGCAATAAAAAAGTTATCCATTGGGATTTTGTCGTGGATTAGCTCTATAATACGCAAACCTTAAATTTTGAGAGTAAATAATGCTGTTCTTTAAACGGGTTCTCTTTTTTGTTGGCTTGATCT
>JBNKUQ010000046.1:0-23866 GCA_050298695.1 Cellvibrionaceae bacterium | reverse complement strand
TCCTAGCTCATTGTGGCTGGGATGGTATTATTAACCGAGTACGATAAATACCCATCCCCCGTTTATGTTACAGAGCCCAAATCTCCCACAGCATTTTGGGAGGAGAAAGGAGAAGCGGCTATAAAATCTTTAACCGCTTGAATTAAAAGGAAAAAATGGCGCACCCGGAGGGATTCGAACCCCCGACCAAGTGGTTCGAAGCCACCTACTCTATCCAGCTGAGCTACGGGTGCAAAACGTTTACTATATTTTCCCGCATCGCGAAAAGGCAGGCATTCTAAACCATTCGGGTTCAGACTGACTAGACTTTGTGACGACTTCCTTGTCTTTATTTACTATTTTTTGCTAAGTGCAACCAGGTATCGATGACTGAATCGGGGTTGAGCGATATTGAATCAATTCCTTGCTCCATTAACCACTGTGCAAAATCGCTATGGTCTGATGGACCTTGCCCACAGATGCCCACGTATTTATTGGCTTTTTTACAGGCTTGTATCGCTAGTTTTAACAATGCTTTAACGGCATCGTTACGTTCGTCAAACAAATGTGCAATCAGCCCCGAATCGCGGTCTAAGCCGAGGGTAAGTTGGGTCAAGTCATTGGAACCGATGGAGAAGCCGTCAAAATACTCTAAAAACTGCTCGGCCAATAAGGCATTCGAGGGTAGTTCACACATCATAATCAGCTTTAAGCCTTTTTCCCCTCGTTTAAGGCCATATTCTGCCAGTAGCTCGGTGACTTGACGGGCTTCATCGACCGTTCGCACAAAGGGAATCATAATCTGCACGTTTTCCAGGCCCATCTCTTCACGGACTTTACGCAGGGCCTTACACTCCAACGCAAAACACTCACGGAAGGATTCAGAGATATAACGGGAAGCACCGCGATAACCAATCATCGGGTTTTCTTCGTCAGGTTCGTACTGGGTACCGCCAATCAAGTGGGCATACTCATTGGATTTAAAATCCGACATCCGCACAATCACCGTTTCCGGTGCAAAAGCGGCAGCAATGGTGGAAACACCCTCAACCACTTTTTCAACAAAGTAGTCAGCCGGACTTGCATAACCCGCTATATGCTTAGCGACGGTCGCTTTTAAATCGGCATCGAGTTTTTCAAAATCCAATAAGGCTTTAGGGTGCACACCCACCATACGGTTAATAATAAATTCAAGGCGAGCTAGACCTACACCTTTATTAGGCAGACTCGCAAACGACATGGCGCGATCGGGGTTACCCACATTCATCATGATTTTAAAGGGAAGCTCGGGCATAGTGTCGATTTGATCTTCTGATTGGGTGTAGTCGAGCTGGCCTTTGTACACAAAACCCGTGTCACCCTCAGCACAAGAAACCGTGACCGGTGTACCTGTTGCTAGTTTTTGAGTCGCATCGCCACAACCTACGACAGCGGCAATACCTAACTCGCGAGCGATGATTGCTGCGTGACAAGTACGACCACCCCGGTTAGTGACAATAGCACTGGCCAATTTCATCACAGGTTCCCAGTCGGGGTCAGTCATATCCGTTACCAAAATATCCCCTTCCTGCACCTGGTCCATTTGGTGAACACCGTCGACTACACGTACGACACCTTTGCCAATACGCTGGCCAATAGCACGTCCTTCACACAAGACCTCACTGGTTTCATTGAGTTTAAAGCGCTCAATAGCATTGCCGGATTCTTGGCTTTTTACGGTCTCCGGACGCGCTTGCACAATATATAAATTGCCATCGTCACCATCTTTCGCCCACTCGATATCCATCGGACGACCATAGTGTTTTTCAATGATCAATGCTTGCTTCGCTAACTCTTCAGCCTCACTGTCATTAATGGAAAACTGAGCGCGCTCTTCTTCGCTGACATTGACGGTTTCCACTAACTCATCAGGCTTGGAGGAGTAAATCATCTTAATTAATTTACTGCCAAGGTTACGGCGCAAGATCGAGGTTTTACCTGCATTGAGTGCAGGCTTATAAACGTAAAACTCATCGGGATTAACTGAGCCCTGAACCACCGTTTCTCCCAAACCATAGGAGGAGGTGATAAACACCGCGTCGCGAAAGCCCGATTCTGTGTCGAGGGTAAACATGACACCACTAGAGCCGGTTTCACTGCGCACCATGCGCTGAATACCGGCGGATAAGGCAACTTCAGCATGCTCAAAGCCCTGATGAACACGATAGCTAATGGCTCGATCGTTAAAGAGTGACGCAAACACCTCTTTAATAGCATGCATCACCTGGTCGTAGCCTCGGACATTGAGCATGGTTTCTTGTTGACCAGCAAAAGAGGCATCGGGTAGGTCTTCTGCGGTAGCAGAGGAGCGAACGGCAACCGCTAGGTTATGGTTACCGTCTTGAAGTGTCTCAAAAGCGGTTTTAATAGCCGCTTCAAGGGCTGGCTGGAAAGGGGTTTCCACCACCCAGCGGCGAATATCGGCACCCGCCTTAGCCAGTGCATTCACATCGCTAATATCCAAGGCAGACAAGGTTGCCTGAATACGCTCATTGAGGCCACTTTGATCCAAAAATTCACGAAAAGCTGCGGCTGTTGTTGCAAAGCCATTGGGGACACTCACTCCCATTCCGCTTAGATGGCTGATCATTTCCCCTAGGGAAGCATTCTTACCCCCCACACGATCTACATCATTCATTCCCAGACCATCAAACCAAAGCACGTAATCCGACATAGTTAACCCCAATTGATTCATTAAATTCAGTACTGCGGTGCAGTATATCGCGAAATGAGCATGTGCTGGCAAACAGGAGTGGTTTTGTGGGGTAGAATACGGGGAATTACTTACCAATCTACATAGTCGTCCATGAAAAGTGCCTGGGGCATTGTTAATAAAAGAATAAACTTTTAATCTAATGAAATTTTCGACCAGAAAATAGGCGTCGAGGCATTTTTCTTGGTCGATATACAGAGCATGGATGGTCTTTGCCCAGCGGCGATTAGCCGCTGCGAGAAGCAAAAATACCAGCAAATCGACGCATTGGCGCCAGTATTTTTACTTCGACGTTCTGAAAAGATTCATGGACGGCTTTTTCAGGGCTAACTACATTTAGAGATCACTTATGAATCATATCGCCTTTTTTATTTCTGATGGGACAGGCATTACTGCAGAATCCTTAGGACACAGCTTATTATCTCGGTTTCAGGGCCTTCAAGTCGATCAAGTCACTCTTCCCTACGTGAATACTGAGTTGCGCGCTAAGCAGGCGACACAACGCGTTAACGATAGCGCCGACAGTATGGGCAGGCCTCCCTTAGTCGTTATCAGTATTGTCAATGCAGAATTAAGAGAAATTATTAGAGAATCGAAAGGGTTGGTGCTCGATATGTTTGAAGCCTTTCTAGAGCCCATGGAAAACTTATTCGGCCGCACTGCCGATTCCAGTCCTGGAACAGCTTTTGGTATGGCGCAGTCAAATTATCATCAGCGCATCCAAGCCGTTAATTATGTTTTAGAAAACGACGATGGCGGCAATATTAAAAACTACCCAATGGCAGATGTCATATTAGTTGGCCTAAGTCGCAGCGGAAAAACGCCTACTTGTTTATATCTGGGCATGCACTTTGGTATTCGCGCGGCTAATTATCCGTTTACGGAAGACGACCTCGATGACTCTTCCCTGCCTAAATCGCTACAAGCTTATCGCAACAAACTCTTTGGCTTATTTATCGAACCGGACCGATTAGCCAGTATTCGCGAAGAACGCTACGCTAACTCCCGCTATGCTTCAATCAAACAATGCGAATTTGAAACTCGCCAATTTAAAGCAACGCTCGATCGCCATAAACTTCCCTATTTGAATTCAACGCATTTATCGATTGAAGAACTGTCGACAAGAATTATGGATGGTATTGGTATTGAGCGCCGGGTGAATGCTTAGCCTCAGGTTTTAACCTATTTTTATACGATGCAAATAGTTAAATATGGGCAACAACAGTAAGCTTAATCCAATACCTACTAGCAAACCGCTTCCATTTGCAACGAGGTCTAATAAAGAAAAAGAACGATAAGGTAAAAAATATTGCAAGCACTCAATTAAAAATGAGTAGATAAAAAAGCAAATAAATAGTTTGGTTGCGTATTTACGATCAGGGAAGGCGAAAAAACCGGAACACATCAATACCACATAGCCCAAAAAGTGCATGAGCAAATCATTATAGTTAGCGCTAATATTTTGTGGAATTTTTGCTAGCCCCATATAGAGATAAAGACATAGCAAAAAGGCCAATTGAAAACGAGCAAATATATTTATCATTAATATTATCGAGACATTTAAAAAGAATACATCGTCATTCCCGCCTTGCCCTACATGGACCTAGGGTACTTCGAGCAACGCAGGAGCAGATTGCGGGAATGACGCCACAAATAATTATCATGTTGATATTAACCCCATGTACTCTTTTTAAATCTCTTGTTAGTAACTACTGATACACTATAAAGATAACTAGGTTTTAGGCAAAGTAACCCCTCTTTGTCCTTGATATTTCCCGCCACGATCTTTGTAAGATGTATCACACACTTCATCGGACTCAAAAAATAGCATTTGAGCGACGCCTTCATTTGCGTAGATTTTTGCTGGTAAGGGCGTGGTGTTAGAAAATTCTAAGGTAACGTGACCTTCCCACTCGGGTTCTAGTGGTGTGACATTTACAATAATGCCACAGCGCGCATAAGTGGACTTACCCAAACAAATCGTCAAGACACTACGAGGAATACGGAAATACTCTACTGTTCTTGCTAGAGCAAAAGAATTGGGGGGAATGATGCAAACATCGCTTTTTATATCCACAAAGCTTTGCTCATCAAAGTTTTTAGGATCGACAACGGAAGAATGCACATTGGTAAAAATCTTAAATTCATCCGCACAACGCACATCATAGCCATAGCTTGAAGTACCATAAGAGACTAGACGATCGCCATTTTCACCATAGCGTACCTGGCCTGCCTCAAACGGTTCGATCATCCCATGCTCGGCTGCCATACGGCGCATCCACTTATCAGACTTAATACTCATTTGTACCCCAACTATTATTTAGAACGGATGAATTTAACCTTGAATCCACGGTTGAACTCGTTTTTCGGCTCGCCCCTGAAAGTGAATCTGTGACTTGATCTTTTGAATAGCCAATCAACGACTGAGATTGGCGTCAAGCGGCCAACTGCGGAGTCTAGGTTCAGGGCTGCATAATAGAGATGCTTGGAGAGGGAGGCAAGAGGTGGTTAGCAGCATCCATGCCCACGCTGGATTAGAGCATCCTTTATAAGTTTCATTAAGCTTCTTCTAGCACACTTTGTTCATTAAGCACTATTTCATGGCTTATTAAATCATCTGCTTTCTCTACCCCACTTAGAGAGGAATAAAGCGCAGTAAATTCTTCAGTGATTTTATGTTTAGGTAAAAAGAAAACCATGGGCTTAGCCAATTCATGAGACTCGCGAATTTTAATTGAGGTCGAGATATAGGGTTCTAACATTTTATAACCCTTATCTTTGAGTTCATTGACGGCGGCTTTTGGTAAATTTGCCCGCGCTTGGAACTGGTTAACCACAATCCCTTCGACCTCTAGCTCAGGGTTATGGTCTTCTTTTACCTCGTCGATGCTTGTCATTAACTCAAACAAGGCTTCTCGAGAAAACACGTCACAATCAAAGGGGATGAGGCAACGATCAGCGGCAATCAATGCCGAGAGAGAATAAAAGTTTAATGCTGGCGGAGTATCAATATAGATTTCGTCATATTCTTCGAGTAAGGCGTGAAGAAACTCTTTTAATTTATAAATCTTATGTCGCGATACCAGTTTTTGCTCTATATCGATAAGATCTGGATTAGCCGAAACAACACCCAAGTACTTGAATGGGGTACTGCGTACATAGTCCTTTGGCTTAAATTCGCGGTATTTATAACTGAGTAATGACATAAAAAATTCTGTCATCCCGATATGATCATCTTTGCCGTTCTGGCCTAAATAAGCCGTGGTATTACCCTGAGGATCAAGGTCGATAACCACGGTTTTTTTACCTCTGCTAGCGGCTACTGCTGCTAGATTACAAGCAATGGTTGATTTACCAACACCACCTTTACGGTTAAAGATAACTCGTATCATCGTTTACCTTGCCTCCAGTTATTATTTGACGCAGTGCAGCAAAGGTTACTCCTCGATTACGGTGAAATCAATGCTAAATTTAGCCGCAAGCTAATTAGTGTTTGGGAGATTTTGTGGCTGTGCCAAACTCTTAGTCCTTAATAAGCTGCTTTTCTTGAAGCTAGAGGCTTGTGGCTTGCTTAATCATCACTTATTAAAACTTCCGGTATGTTTTCAGCCTGTAGATTCTGCAACCACAAACTAGCGGCAACTCGCTGAGCTGCATGGCGATAAATATTGGCAATATCACTATCGGGACTGGCGACCACCGTCGGTTGACCGCCATCGACCTGCTCTCGTATAGATAACGCCAAAGGCAAGGTCCCCAGCAAACGGGTATTGTAATCGTTGGCGATTCGCTCACCGCCGCCTTCACCAAAAATATGCTCTTTATGCCCGCAGTTTGAGCATAGATGAACTGCCATATTTTCAATCACCCCCAATACCGGGATATTCACTTTAGCGAACATTTCTATCGCTTTTTTGGCATCTAACAGGGCAATATCTTGGGGCGTTGTCACAATGACCGCACCGGAAACCGGTACCTGTTGAGACAACGTAAGCGCGATATCTCCTGTGCCTGGGGGCATATCAACGAATAGGTAATCGAGATCATCCCACTGGGTTTGAAAGATCAACTGCTGCAGGGCTCCCGTTGCCATGGGGCCACGCCAAACAGCAGGCGTCTTTTCTGAGAGTAAGTAGCCCATCGATATAGACTGCAGCCCATGAGCCACCACCGGCAACATGATTTTTTGATCTTTGACGTCTGGACGTTGATCTTCAACACCGAGCATTTTGGGTTGGCTAGGACCGTAAATATCAGCATCCAAAATACCGACTCGTGCACCTAAGCTCGCCATGGCCAAAGCCAGGTTGACCGCTGTGGTGGACTTGCCAACACCACCTTTGCCAGAAGCAACAGCAATCACATTGCGCACACCAGCAATGGGCTTTTTCCCATCCATTCCCATACTCGTCGGAGGTTGCCAAACCGCATCAATGGACACTTCGTCAAGGTCGTCTAAAGTAGATAGCCGCTTCCCTAATTCCTGTACAAGCGCTTCCCGTTGATCAGCCCCCGGATAACCTAGCGTTAACTGGCAGGTTAAATGGGTATCGACGCACTGGATATTATCGAGCGCCTGTAACGAGAGTAAATCTTGGCCCGTTAGGGGGTCGACTATCTCGGATAACATCGAGTTGATGGATGAAAGAATGGTAGGGGCAATTTTAGGATCAGTCGTTGTCGTCATAGCAAGCTTGTCTGTCTCGTAAAGTAGTCGCCTATCTTACCAGCTTCGAAGCCGCTGAAATCATCAGTGTTTTCTATAAGGCTAACTCAAGAAACTATTGAATAAATGCCTGAAGTTGGGTGCCCATCAGTGCTACAATCCCGCCTTTTCACGATATACCCACCGCCTTTCAACTTCTGGGGGTGTTGGCTGCTTCTCGGGAATGTGGCTGCTTACAGCCGCTTACTGGTAACTGCTCCTGCGCGACCAGCACGTCCACCATCCTTGGTGGTCGTACCCACAAGCTGAAATCCAATGGGTATATAGCTAACTAGAAAGCACTGTATTTATGAGTCAACACAATAAACGCAAAATTTTGGTCACTAGTGCCCTTCCCTATGCTAATGGCTCCATCCATCTAGGGCATCTAGTGGAATATATTCAAACCGATATCTGGGTGCGTTTCCAGAAGTTGCGTGGACATGAATGTACCCATGTCTGTGCTGACGATGCCCACGGCACCGCTATCATGCTTAAAGCCGAACAAAATGGCATTTCGCCCGAAGCACAAATTGCCAATGTGAAGGCAGAGCACGAAAAAGATTTTGCCGACTTTCAAATTGAGTTCGATAACTTTCACTCTACCCACAGCGAGGAGAATCGCGAGCTATCTGAACTTATCTACCAGCGCCTGGTTGAGAATGGCCATATTGCAACACGCACAATCACTCAGGCTTACGATCCAGAAAAGAATCTGTTTCTAGCAGACCGTTACATTAAAGGCACCTGTCCGAAATGTAAAAGTGACGATCAATACGGCGATAACTGTGAGGTCTGTAGTGCCACCTATTCGCCATCCGACTTAATTAACCCTAAGTCAGTCATCTCTGGCGCGACCCCCGTTCAAAAAGAATCAGAACATTTCTTTTTTAAACTGCCCGAATTTACTGAATTTTTAAAGAACTGGACCCGCGCAGGCCACTTACAAACAGAAATGGCGAATAAACTAGCTGAGTGGCTAGATGCAGGTTTACAGGAGTGGGATATTTCCCGCGATGCTCCCTACTTCGGCTTTGAAATTCCCGGCCAACCCAATAAATTCTTTTACGTCTGGTTGGATGCGCCCATTGGTTACTTTGCTAGTTTTAAAAACCTCTGTGATAAAACGGGGAAAAACTGGGAAGAGTACCTACTCGATGATGGCAAAGGCGACCCTAGATACAATAACGGCACTGAGCTCTATCATTTTATCGGTAAAGACATTGTTAACTTCCACGCCTTATTCTGGCCAGCCATGCTGCATTCTGCAAAATTCAGAACCCCAACGGCTGTCAATGTGCACGGTTTTTTAACGGTGAACGGTAAAAAAATGTCGAAGTCTCGCGGCACCTTTATTAATGCGCGCACTTATCTCGACTTTTTAAAACCGGACTACTTGCGTTATTACTTTGCGGCCAAGCTAACCAATGGCGTCGATGATCTCGACCTTAATTTAGACGACTTTATTCAACGGGTTAACTCTGATCTCGTCGGCAAAGTAATTAATATTGCCAGCCGTTCCGCCGGTTTTATCAAAAAAGCCGGAGGCAAACTTTCGAACACAATTGATGATCCCACTTTATGGCAACAATTTGTCGATAGAGAATCCTTAATCGCCGAGTGTTATGAGCAACGCGAATTTTCCAAAGCCATGCGCGAGATTATGAACCTCGCCGATGCCGCTAACGAATATATCGCGGCAAAAGAGCCTTGGGCATTAGCGAAAACGGAAGGTAACGAGCAAAAGGTTATTGATATTTGTACCCTCGGCATCAATATGTTCCGCGCAATTATGACTTATTTAAAACCCGTGCTTCCTGTCATTACGCGCGAAGCCGAAGCGTTTTTAAACGAAGAATTACGCTGGGATCAGCCCCTTAGTTTTAAAGGTGATCACAGCATTAATAAATTTAAACCCCTATTGAGTCGAATTGAAAAAGAGCAAGTAGACGCCATGGTTGAAGCCAGTAAATCTGAATTAGCGCCCAAAGAAGAAACCACCCCTGATGCCAAAACAGAAACGAAAAAAGTATTGGGGCCGCACAAGGAAGAACTCGCAACAGAAATTGACTTTAATGCATTTGCCAATGTGGATCTGCGCATCGCTAAAATTGTTAGTGCTTCACATGTTGAAGGCGCGGATAAATTACTACAGCTTACCCTCGATATAGGTGGCGAGACGCGCAATGTTTTCTCAGGGATCAAAAGCGCCTACCAACCCGAAGACCTCGAGGGCAAGTTAACACTGATGGTGGCAAACCTAGCACCACGAAAAATGAAATTTGGTGTATCCGAAGGCATGGTATTGGCGGCCGGTCCTGGCGGCAAAGATATTTTCTTATTAGAGCCACACGAGGGTGCACAACCGGGTATGAGAGTGATGTAGCAGCGGAGCTGCAAGCTGCAAGCTGCAAGCTGCAAGCTGCAAGCTGCAAGCTGCAAAAAAGTGTATGAGATATTTTATATTGATGCCGAAATTTTATGTATTTTTCTTGGAGCTAGCCGCTTGAAGCTAGCAGCTATCTTTTCCTATGACTGAATTTATTTTAATTTTATTAAGCACCATTCTAGTGAACAACTTTGTGTTAGTTCAGTTCCTAGGCTTATGCCCGTTTATGGGAGTGTCGAATAAGCTGGAAACTGCTATCGGTATGGCTAGCGCGACCACCTTTGTGCTTACCTTGGCATCTATCTGCAGTTACTTGGTTCACGCTTATATCTTAGAACCTTTATCACTCACCTACCTCAAAACGATTTCGTTTATTTTAGTGATTGCTGTTGTGGTTCAGTTTGCCAAAATGTTTATCGAAAAAACCAGTCCACTACTCTATCGCGTACTCGGTGTTTTTCTTCCTTTAATTACGACTAACTGTGCCGTACTCGGCGTGGCCTTACTAAACACCACTAAATCCCATAACTTTTTTGAATCCGCTGTCTATGGTTTTGGCGCAGCACTAGGGTTTTCTCTAGTGCTGATTTTATTTTCCGCTATGCGCGAGCGCCTTGCTGTGGCCGATGTTCCCACTCCATTTAAAGGCGCAGCCATCGGTATGATTACTGCAGGCTTAATGTCGCTGGCCTTTATGGGTTTTTCAGGTTTAATCCAACTGTAAGTAGGGGATATTTTCGTGTTTATTATTTCATTAACTTATAAAAAAGCTTTATCCGAAGTGGATCAATATATTGATGCTCATATTAAGTATCTCGAAAAATATTATGCACTGAATAAGTTCATGATCTCGGGTCGAAAGGTCCCAAGAACAGGAGGCGTTATTATTTGTAAAGCGGAGTCATTAGCAGAAGTCGATAGCATTATTAAAGAAGATCCATTTTTTCAGTCAGACGTAGCCGATTATGACATCACTGAATTTACTCCGACCATGACAACAGATGATCTCTCATTACTCCGCGACTTGAAATAATACACCTAAGTTTATGATCGATATTATTACCACGCACCCTATTATTGCCGCATTAATTGCACTAGGCAGCTTAGCATTGATCTTTGGCGCCATCTTAGGTTTTGCCGCCGTCAAATTTAAAGTCGAAGGCGATCCCATTGTTGAACAAATCGATGCACTACTACCACAAACTCAGTGCGGACAATGCGGCCATCCAGGTTGTCGCCCTTATGCAGAAGGTATTGCCAATGGCGAAGCCATTAATAAATGTCCTCCCGGTGGACAATCCACCATTAACGCGATTGCCAACTTACTCGATGTTGAAGCACCTAGTTTGGATGAAGAGCATGGCGAGGAAAAAGAACTAAAAACCGTTGCTTATATCCGCGAAGAAGAATGCATTGGCTGCACCAAATGTATTCAAGCCTGTCCCGTAGACGCCATTCTTGGCGCGGCAAAACAAATGCATACGGTGATTGCCGATGAATGCACAGGCTGCGACCTTTGTGTTGAACCATGTCCTGTTGACTGTATCGATATGCTGCCGGTTGAGCAAACAGTTCGAGATTGGCATTGGCAAAAGCCTAAAGCCAATATCATTGCCAGCGATAGGCACAATGCCACACAGTACTCGGGAGAAAATGCGGCATGAGTAATACGATCCTCATTGCAAGCACAGCGGCTGAGAAAGTATGGGATATTCCTGGCGGCGTGCACCCGCCAGAAAATAAAAGCCAATCCATGCAACTGCCCTTGGCCGAATGGAGCATGCCAGAAGAATTAGTGTTCCCAGTGAATCAGCATTTGGGAGCGCCTGCCGATCCCATCGTCACCGTGGGAGAACAGGTCTTAGCCGGCCAAAAAATTGCTGAAGCCGTCGGCGCAATGAGTGTGCCTGTACACGCATCAACCTCTGGAACCATTACCGCTATTGAAGACCGGCTACTGCCACACACCTCTGGGATGAGCGGCTTATGCATTGTGTTAAAAAGCGATGGACAACATCGCCGTATCGATTACACAACTTGCACAGATTACCAAACACTATCGCCGAAAGAACTGGTGGATATCATTCGCAATGCCGGTATTGCCGGTTTAGGCGGCGCGGGCTTTCCCACTGCACTCAAACTGAGTCCACAAAATGATACGCCGATAGAAACACTGATTCTCAACGGAACCGAATGCGAACCCTATATCACGGCGGACGATCGCATTATGCAAGACTTTGCCGATGATATTATTCAAGGCGCTGCATTGCTGGGATTTATATTAGGCAAGCCTAAACGCATTGTGATTGGTATCGAAGACAACAAGCCCGATGCCATTAAGGCCATGCAAGCGGCTGCAAAAAAACACAACAACGGGGACGATAAAAGACCTATCGAAATCGCCACCTTCCCAACAAAATACCCTTCAGGTGGTGAGAAACAATTAATTCAAATTCTTACCGGACAAGAAGTTCCTTCGGGAAAAATTCCTTCTTCACTGGGTATTGTGGTGCAAAACGTGGGCACCGCCATGGCCGCTTACCGCGCCGTGTGTCACGGCGAACCACTGACATGGCGCGTGACCACCGTCGTGGGAGAAGCACTAACAACACAACGCAATGTCAAAGTATTACTCGGCACATCGGTGCAACATTTGCTAGAACAGCAGGGTTTTAATCCAAAAAATAATGCACGTTTAATTATGGGTGGACCGATGATGGGCTTTGCCTTACCCGATGCCAATGTCCCCGTAGTCAAAACCACCAACTGCATCATTGCACCCAGCCACAGCGAAATGCCGGCACCGCCGCCGGCACAAGCCTGTATTCGCTGCGGCTTATGTGCACAAGCCTGTCCCGCAAACTTACTACCCCAGCAACTGTATTGGTATGCACGCGCGGAAGACGATGAAAAATTGCAAAACCATAACCTCTTCGACTGTATCGAATGTGGTGCCTGTTCTTATGTCTGTCCTTCCACCATTCCGTTGGTGCAATATTATCGCGCGGCAAAAGGCTCCATTCGAGAAAAAGAACAGGAGAAAACCAAATCCGATCACGCTCGTCAACGCTTCGAATTCCGCAAACAGCGTATGGAACAAGCGGAGCGAGAAAAAGAAGCTAAACGCCTAGCCCGCAAAGAAGCCGCAGAAAAAGCAAAACAACTGGCCGCAGAAAAAAAAGCCGCCGCCGGAAATACAGATACCGGTGGCACCTCTGCCAATACCACCGAAGATCCTGTTGCCGCTGCCATGGCCCGCGTTCAAGCCAAACAGCAAGATCCCGCAGCACAAAAAGCAAAATGCCAGCGCGCCGTAGAAAGCGCACAAAGCCGTGTAAATAAACTAAAGCAACGTTTGGCCGATACAGAAATCGAACAGAGCGAAGAACAAAAAGAAAAATTAGCCGCGCAACTTAAACAAGCAGAAGTTAGGCTACAAGATGCCCAACAAAAATTGGATGCACTTGTTGTAGACAAAACGGTATTAGAAAAAGCAGTACCAGAAACGGCAACAACCGAAACTGATGCCGATAAAAAAGCGCTGAAGCCAGCACCACCAGAAGCATTAGATGCCGCTGCCGCTGCGATTGAACGAGCCAAAGAAAAATCTGCTGCAATGGCCAACATGTCACCCGAAGAAAAACTTAAAACTCAACTGGCATCATTAGAAACACGGGTTGAAAAAGCGCGAGAAAAACTTAAACAAGCGGAAGCCGATGGCAGCGAGCATATCGATGCTTTGCGCACAGGCTTAGAAAAAATGGAAGCAAAGCTCGCAAGTACCCAACAAGCACTCACTGAATTGGAGTCACAGTAACTTTATGGCCTTTCTCAGAGTTTCTTCACCTCATGCGCACAACACTAACACCACCAGTGATGTTATGCGCTGGGTACTGTATGCCACCTTGCCAGGGCTCTTTGCACTCGTTAATTTTTTTGGTTGGGGAACGCCAATTAACTTAGTGATCGCAAGCATCACGGCATTAGCGTGTGAAGCTGCGGTATTGGCCATACGCCAGCGTCCAGTTTTATTTTATTTAACAGATTGTAGTGCTCTAGTCACCGCCATTTTGCTAGGGCTTGCGTTACCTCCCTATGCGCCTTGGTGGGTAGTCGTGATCGCCACTGCCTCTGCCATTATTTTGGCCAAACAACTCTATGGGGGCTTGGGCTATAACCCTTTTAATCCGGCTATGGTGGGTTATGTCATCGTACTTATTTCATTTCCGGTTGAAATGACGCAGTGGGCAACGCCTTCAACACTGCTCAATCCTGGAGAAGGCTTGCCCTCACTGATGGACGCACTGAATACTGTCTTTACCGGTAGCACTGCCATTGATGGTTACACGGGTGCAACACCTTTAGACCTCTTTAAAAATGAACAAGGTTTACTGGTAGAACAAATTTATGAGCGTTATCCATTATTCTCTCAGGCCAATTTTGCCGGCGCAGGATGGGAGTGGGTTAATCTAGGCTTTCTTGCCGGTGGTTGCTATTTACTCTACAAAAGAGCGTTTACTTGGCACGCGCCCGTTAGCATGTTGCTTGCATTAAGTGTGATGACATTTTTATTTTATGACGGCGGCAGCTCTGAAAGTGGCGGCCCTATTCTTTTGCACCTTTTTTCTGGCGGCACCATGCTCGCTGCCTTTTTTATTATTACTGACCCAGTAAGCTCTGCGGTCAGCAATAAAGGAAGAATGATCTATGGCGCAGGTATTGGTGTACTGATTTATATTATTCGCGTTTGGGGCAACTACCCTGATGCCATTGCCTTTGCCGTTTTGCTAATGAATTTTGCAGCACCGTTTATCGACTACTACACCGTACCACGTACTTACGGGCACAAAAAAGCGGAGCGCGCTACACGGAGTCGCGATTAATCATGACAGAAGAACAACACAACTCGACTCTCCCTGTGTCCATCAGTAAAAACAGTTTGCTATTACTGCTTTTTGCCCTTATCACCGCTGGTATTTTGGCCACGACCTATGAGAGTACAAAAGACACCATCGCAGCAGCAGAACGCAGAGCCGCAGAAAAGGCACTACTGGAAATTATTCCCGCAGAACGTATTGATAATGACTTACTCATTGATACCATCCCCGTTCCCGAAAGTGCATGGGATCAACTCGGCCTTCAACAAGGAGGCGATATTCATATCGCCAGAAGCCAAAATAACATTATTGCCATTATCTTGCCGACAATCGCGCCAGATGGCTACAGCGGTGCCATTAAAATGATTGCTGGCGTCAATCGAGACGGAACCATTGCCGGTGTTCGCGTTCTATCACATAACGAAACCCCAGGCTTAGGCGATAAAGTCGATACTAAAAAAAGCAACTGGATCAAAACGTTCACTGGACGCTCGCTACAAAACCCATTGCCCGAAAAATGGAAAGTGAAAAAAGATGGCGGTGAATTTGACCAATTTACCGGAGCGACCGTTACGCCAAGAGCCGTGGTGAAACAAGTCCACAAAGCCCTGCTCTTTGTACAAGAAAACCAAGCGCTACTTTTTAATAATGCCAAGTAAACTACCAACCAATAAGCCTAACGTTTATGAACGATATAGCCGCTGACGCCAATATAGACTCACAACCATCAACTGATGAAGCTCGCGTTAATTACGCTGAAATCACCAAGAATGGGTTGTGGACAAATAACCCCGCCCTAGTACAACTGCTGGGCCTCTGTCCTTTACTCGCCGTAAGTGGCACCGTGGTGAATGCCTTGGGGCTAGGCTTAGCCACCATGCTAGTGTTAGTGGGTTCCAATATTGCCGTATCCCTTATTCGCAATATTGTCAGTGACGCAATTAAGTTACCCGCATTTGTCATGATTATCGCGTCATTTACCACGGCAACTGAGCTATTAATGAAAGCGTACACTTATGAGCTTTATCAAATACTGGGGATTTTTATTCCTCTTATTGTCACTAATTGCGTCATATTAGGCCGTGCCGATGCTTTTGCCTGTAAACATAAATTAATTCCATCAGCCATAGATGGCTTTATGATGAGTTTGGGCTTTTTATTGGTCTTGGTCGTCATCGGCATGATACGCGAGCTACTTGGCACCGGCACATTGTTCGGTGATATGCAGCTACTGTTTGGCGAAAGTGCTCGCGCCTGGAAATTAACCGTATTTGCCGATAACTACCCCAACTTTTTAGTAGTCATTCTTCCGCCAGGTGCATTTTTAGTGGCAGGCTTCTTGATCGCCATCAAAAATAGTATTGACAGCACACTGGAAAAACGACGCTTAGCCGCCAAGCCAAAACAAATCATTAAAGGTGCCAAACGCGTCAGAACAACGGGCGTGATTAATTAAATGAGACCTTTGCACGGAAGATGATTTTGACCTCAGGCAAGGCAAAAACGCACGGAAAGAGGGAGTTTATGGTTTATAAATGACCGATTGAGTACGTTTTTAACGCTGCATGAGGGCAAAATGGCTTTCGTGCAAAGGTCTCTAAATAATGATAGTGAGATAAATGTGGGAAAAATATTTGGTGGTTTAATTGGTTGGTATTTCGGCGGTTTTTGGATTGGCTTGCTTGGCATCTTCGTTGGACACATATTGGAACAGATATTACTCGGATTTTTACAACAAGATCCTCCCGAAGCACTAAGGAGAATTCAAACCAGTTTTTTTGAAACCACCTTTACCCTCATTGGCTACCTAGCCAAATCTGATGGCATAGTCTCCCAGGAAGAAATTGATCAAACCCAACAATTAATGGATAAAATGGGTTTAACTGCAGATCATAAACGCGAAGCCATTCGTTTGTTTAAAATCGGGGCAGCCCCTGACTTTGACCCGGAACCCACACTCAAGGCGTTTCAGGAAACCTGTGGCCATCGCGATCAGCTCATTCATATGTTGGTTGTCTATCTGGTGAATACGGCCCTGGCAGATGGTCGCTTAGATCCGAAAGAAGAAATTGCGCTCCGACGTGTCACAGAAAGCTTACATTTTTCCCACCTAGCGTTTGAACAACTCCTACGCATGATTCGCGCCCAAAGTGCTTTTTCGGGGGGAGGTTATCAATACCAGCAAGAGTATCAGCAAGGCCGCACTGAGCACGCTAGGCCTTCGCGATTAAAAGAAGCATATGCGGCACTGGGCGTTGACGAGAATACTTCCGATGCTGAAATTAAAAAAGCTTATCGCAAACTCATGAGTGAAAATCACCCAGATAAATTGATGGGGCAAGGTGTCCCAGAAGACATGATTAAAATGGCCACCGAGCGCTCGCAAAAAATTCAAGCTGCTTATGATTTAATCAAAAAAACAAGAAAACATTAAACAGTTAAAAACTGATCCAAGTTGCACCATTTAATGCACACGTTCTTTCTATCAAAACGCGCCATTCAAAATAAAAGCACCGATTAGCTTGGGGAAAATATAAGACATAGTTCACACTATTAAACTTTATTTTTTCACCTTAAAAATATTCTCAAAGAATTTTAATAAACTGTGAAAAAGTACCGTTCCCGTTATTCAAAATCGACTACGCTAAACAATATTCGAATCCCTCGCTGAGAGTTTTCAAGTTATTTTTCACCTGAATAAAAAACGACCTTGATTTTGTACTAAGTTACACAAGGATTAGTTGCTTTCCAAGATCTGCTTTATTAATCACAAGGATTTACGATGCCTAATTCCTATACACGCAAAATTTTCTTATTAACGCTTAGCCTTACTGCTGTTTTTGGGTTAACTGCGTGTGGAGATGATGTAAGCTCCAATAGCTCTTCCACTAACACCTCGTCAAATACCGATACCTCAGAAAATCATACATCGCCGGATGATCCTCAATCTGCAATGATAAATGAAGGCAAGCGCCTTTATGATTCCTTTGATCAAGGATGCTTATCCTGTCACGGTGCAGATGGCCAGCACGATGTCTTTAAAGCGATTGACCTTTCAACAACGACTTACGAACACTCATCCACACCAGGTAGCCGTTACACCTTAGAAGAGTATATTACCTTGTGGATGCCTGTCAGCGACCCATCTTTATGTGTAGGCAGTTGCTCGGAAAGTATTGCCGCGTTTATTCGCTCACTCGAAAATCCAGATGATAGCTCTACTCCACCTCCTCAACTAATTGCGAGTACTAGCGCTAGCCAAAATACCCAGGGCTTTGCACCATTAACAGTAACTTTCGACGCGAGCCAGTCATCCGGCAATATCGCCACCTATGAGTGGAATTTTGACGATGGAGAAAACGGTCAAACGCAACAAATTGACCACCAATATAGCACTCCCGGTTCCTACACCGCACAGCTCACGGTTACGGACAACAACGGCAATACTGATACATCAGTTCTTACTGTTACGGTATTTGCTAATGCGGCGCCTACGGCAAGAATCAATACCTCAGCAGAAACAGGGGTGGTTCCCATTACCATTCGATTCGATGGCAATGCCTCCACAGATGACCAAGGTATCGTTAATTACCGATGGACAATTGCCGACACAGTCATCAATGGCGCAGTCAACGATTATGAATTTACCGAAGCGGGTGTTTACGACGTCCAACTTAGGGTTACTGATGCCCAAGGAGCAGTATCAACTGCAAACCAAACAGTATCCCTAACCAGTCCAGAAGTTAATATTGCGCCAGTCGCTAATGCTTCAGCCTCTACCAATTTATCAGGCCCAGCACCGCTAACGGTTAACCTTAATGCAAGTGCCTCTTCCGACGACCGCTCGCAAATTACCGCTTACTACTGGGACTTTGAAGATGGTCAGCGCTTGAGTGGTGAAGAAGCGACTCGAACGTTTACTAGCGAAGGGGAATATGTCGTTCGCCTAACCGTAGTGGACAATGAAAACCTAAGCAATCAAACCAGCCTCACCATTCGTGTTGACAATGCCAATGAAGCCCCCGAGGCAGAGATTACTGCGCTTAGCCCTACCGTTGGTCTTGCTCCCTACAGCTTGCGCTTTTCTAGTGCAAATTCCTCTGATGATGAAGGTATAGCTCGGTGGGCTTGGGATATTAATGGCGACAACCAAACAGACAGCACCGTTGCTAACCCCACATTTAACCTTACACAAGTAGGTAGCCATAACATCAGCCTTAGCGTTTATGATGAACAAGGCTTATCCGACTCCGACAGCGTATCAGTGGAAGTGCTTGATGCCAGTGTTTTTGCTGCAAATCTATATAGTACTAGCTGCAGCAGCTGTCATGGTGCCGATGGTAGTGGCGGAACCTCTCAAAGACCTCTAACACAAACCTGGGAAGATAAAAATCTGGACGCGCTTGTTGCAGGCATGATTGCTACGAATAATGCTAACTGCCAAGGTGTCGAAACTAATGCCTGCGTTAGTGCAGTAGCTTCTTATATTGTCGAGCAATTCCCACCAAATTCAAATGAGCCTCCTGTTGTTATAGATGATCACTTAATTAATTTGCCGATAAAAGCCTTAACGCCAGATGAGTTTTACAACACTATCGAGTCTGTATTCTCAGTGAGCTTTACCGATACAGAAAAAGCGAATTTCAACGTACCCTTCGGCGCTAATGGCAGCCGCTATAGCACCGATAGTGAAATGCGAGTGTTGAGCGGTATTAGCAACTCTGATGATGTGCTAGACGATCTTTACCCTGCTCTAACGGCTGTGTATGAGAGTGTAGTGGCAAACCTCAGTAATAGTGCTATTCAAAATATATATGGAGGCGAAGCTGGCTGCGATTTTAGTGACATTGACAATGATGAAGATTGTCGCATCGCTTACAGTGCAGCAATATTGAGCAAAGCATTTAGACGCAATGTTTCAGGCAATGATTATGCGCTTAACAGCGTCTCGGGTGCCTACGATATTTTCGTCTTTGAAGACCCGAGTGATGCCTTTGTTAAGTCCATTGTCAGTTACACACTGTTTTCACCGGAATTTATTTTCCATAGCTACCGCGGTGATACACCAATTGGCGAAGGCTATCGGCTCACTAATGAAGAGCTCGCTCACAAAATTTCCTATTTAGTGTGGGGGGCACCTGCTGATAGCACCCTACTGTCACGCGATTGGAATAGCCTATTGAGTGGAGAAAATGATACTGCTTTAGATAATGAGCTAACGCGTTTATTTTCGGATACTAAGTCGAAATATTTTATCGATACATTCTTAAAACAATGGTTAAAGCTTGAAACCGACGTTGAAGAACGACTTAATGCGACCAGTGATAGTGCTCGTGCCAGTGAATATGTACAGGCTATTAAGGGCGAAAGTGAGCACTTTATGCGTTACTTGATTACGCAAAATGAGAGTATCAATAGCATCATCAATGCAAACTACACCTTTATGAATGCCACATTAGCGGATTACTATGGGGTCAGTAATACTGGCCTTGGCAGTGAATTCACTCGTGTAGACTTCACAAGCGGGAATGCAGAGTTAAGCAATCGCCAAGGCTTATTAACTCAAGCCAACTTTTTAACGACCGACTCGAAAGGAGACCGCCCCGGAACCATTCACCGCGGTGTAACTATTTTAAAAGAGGTGATGTGTTATAGCATTGGAATCCCTTTAGGGGAAGCGCCAGAGCCTAATGGAGATATTATACCCTCCACCGTGACCGAATCGTTTCTGTTCCGTGACTCAACTGAAAACAATGCTATTTGCTCGGGCTGCCACACCACAATTAACCCTGTTAGTTTTCCCTTTGAGGCATTCGACCGTTTTGGCCGCCACCCATTGGCACTGAGCCAGGGGGGAAGTTTATTTGAATATGCGGTATACGAGTCAGTTGGTATTAACGGTATTGATGCTGCAGATGGCCCAACAATAAAAGATGAAGCATATTTACTGGATAATCGCGGCGGTAGCATTGACATCGCCAATATTTATGGAAGCACCATTTCCGGTAGCTATAGCGACCACAAAGGCCTAATTTCGTTAATTGGTGAATCCTCTGCATTTGGTGAATGTATCAACGATAATTTGTACGACTTTATTATTGGAACCAATGCAGAGCGGGGCCTAAATGCCTCTAGCCCTGAGAGTGCAACTCAACATGCATCACAAACTGCCAGTAAAAGAATCGCCTTAGAAGGAACCTCTGGTATAAGAACACTGATCGCCAACTTAATTAAGCGCCCTGAGTTTAGAGTGATTAGGAGAAACTAATGATGCTTTTGTCTAATTTCAGAAAACACAAGTTGGCAGACATTCCTTTTCAAATTTTAAGTTGCATCGCGTATTGCAGTACAGGAGAGATAAATAATGGCCTCGTATAAACTCACTCGAAGAGACCTTATAAGCGGCATAATGAAGGGGGCTTTTACTATTCCCTTTGCCTTATCGCCAATGGGTAGGCTTGCTTATGGACAAACTGTGCCAAGCAGAACACCCCTGCGTCTCATTACCATTACCGTACCTTTTTCTCCCCGTACAGAAACAACCGATGGCTCCAATACAGACAATAACTTTATTCGTATTATGTGGAACCAATTTTCCAGTGAAGTACGAGAGTATACGCGCTTCTTTTCGAACTTCAGTTACAACATTGCAGACAATGCTTGGCACGGCTCTGCGGGATTCAGCCATTTGTTAACCTGTAACTCTTTAGCTGAATACCGGGGGCAGTTCCCAGCTGATCCGTCACGCTATCCTCGCTCAGTGTCGATGGATTATGAAATTGCCAGCTTGATGAGTCCCTACTACACCCGCTATAACAATATACTGAATTCAACTACCATGCCAATGACACTATTTTCTCACTCCCCCTATGGCGATGGAAACGAATATACCGGCAGTGAGGACTTCTACTACCCTCCCATACGAGGAGATAGTAACTTTGATGGCGATGCTAATTTTACTTGTTTCCTCACCTACCGCCCTGATGGAACAGTCAAAAATCCACTCTACCCCAATACCGCAAATGCCTATTCCTCTATTTTTGGCATACAGAATAATGTGGGTGACCCTATACCTGCTGTGACCAGTCTCGACCAAGTGCTTGAGCTTATTCATAATACTGACATAACAAATTATATTACCCAAAAACAGTTACAGGGCACCTTAGAAAGTGAAGATAAAATTCTCGACCTACAAAGGCGAATCAGCAAGCACCGAACTTACTTGGCAAATCAGCAAAACCCTCCCTCGGGAGGCGAATGCACCACGCCTTCGGTAACTTGGCCAGGGGTCAGTGCCAGTCACAATGCGCTCAATGCTTATAATTTTGAGGCCATTAAAAGCCTGATTAGTTGTGACCTTCACCGAGTGATCAATTTTTCGTTCACTGACTCTGAAGGCGCGGGAATGGAAAATTTAAATGCCAATGCCCTTAATAACACCAATATTGACAACCACGACAGTATTAACCTTCATTTAGCAACGCATCGGCAGATAACAAGTAATGACAATGGCAATGACGATAATGCATACATAGAGTCAATCTACAATTACTTTTACGGCCAAATTGGTACCTTGTTAAGCGATCTTCAAGAAATGCCAGACCCTTTGGCACCTGGAACCAATGTATTAGATAACACCATCGTTTATATCACTGGCACAACGGGCTTTCCCGATGTTCATTCGGCTAACAATATGGCCATTGCCGTGGTTGGTGGTGGTAGACGCTTAGAAAGCGGAGTTAACTTATTACCTAAATTTCCCATTAGTGATGACTACCGTGCCCACGTGTTTGATGGTACTGACGCCTATGCAAGTTCATCGGTTCCGAGTTACAACGGGCATGATAAAGTCGCCAACTTACAGCTCTCGTTATTACACTTATTTGGCTCTACACGCACTAGCTGGGGCACTGATGGCGGAAGGAACAATAGCGACGCACGCTCCAATGGCGTCAGTGATTTAATTAATTTTTCTGCGCCGGGGACTTCGGCACAATATCGATTTAAGCCAAGCTAGAGTGTGCTTACTACCCAGGGAAAATCTCACGTAGTCATATCGGCCTCCGCCGGTATGACTTCGAAAAAATGGAAATAACCAAACAGAATATTTACAAAAACATTCGAACAAATTCCCCCTAAAAACAAACTGTCGCTTTTTATTGTTTTAATTACTCCCCATAAACTAGATAATGCGCGCAAAGTAACACGTGCAAGGACTGGTTAACAGTGAGTAAACCCGCTGCCCGTTTGGGAGATATTGGCTCCGATCACAACGGCTTTCCACCCACCCCCATTATTTCGGGTAGCCCTGATGTCATCATCAATGGCAAACCAGCAGCTCGCGTTGGCGATGCTCTTGCACCCCACTCCAAACCCAAGCACCCGCCCCACGGCAGAACCATTGCCTCTGGCGCCAACTCTGTACTCATTAACGGGAAACCGGCTGCCAACATTGGCTCAGCAATATCTTGTGGAGGTTCGGTCATCATTGGTTCAGCGGATGTCATTGTGGGGGACTCACCAAAGCCCATCAAACCGATCCCGGTAAAACTAGAAAGCATCACCTTTCCCAACCAGTATGGCAATACGGCGTCTTATACACCTAACTCAACGCAAGAAAATATTCTGTCTTTCGAAGAGCCCGTTATGTATTTTTTTGAGCCCGCACTCCATCCACAAGACCGCCATGCCCAGTGCAATATCCAAAGTGCTCAAACTGGCGCGCCCTTTGTTAAAGGCTCAGCATTAACCAGCACTGAGAAGGCATAAATTTATTTCATCATCGCACTCATTATGGAGCACACTCGAATGGACTTATTCCAACAACACCTATATGACCGAACCTGTCAACTAGTAATAGTTCTCCAATATCTTTGGTTTAAGACCAAAAATAAATAAAAAATGTTTTGCGTAATAAACTACTGACGACAATTTCATAACAGGTTTGAATGACTGTACCAAACACCTATTGAGAGTCGGTCTGTTTATTTTTGGATGAGCTTGCTCATTAAAAATAAACAGATGTTTTAGTCTTGCTAAAACGCTACTAGAAATTTATCGGTTACCCTTGGGTCTGGCGCTTCAAAAAATCGGGCTTGCTCACGCATCCAGTTATGCATCACTCAGTCAAGGGGCAGCCACTACTCAAAACAGTAATAAGGCGG
>JBNKUQ010000045.1:0-24871 GCA_050298695.1 Cellvibrionaceae bacterium | reverse complement strand
TTTTATCTTGAGGCTAGCAGCTTCAAACTAATGACTGCTGACTAACAATAGGGTTGGCATACATATTCAACAAGATATCGCGATAGGATTCATCACACTCGGCCAAGTGTTGATGGAACTGACGTATTTCAGTTACGAATTCGCCTTCAGCAAAGGGGATTTTTTGATGGGTAACCACAGTTCCCTCAGGTAGCTGCCCATGTAGTTCTTGATAGGCAATACAATTGCTGGGCTGCAATACATAGTTTTGCACGATAACTTTATCGAGCTCTGTAGCCACTTCATCTGTCGTTTGATAATCACCCGTTAACGGTTTGCCAAAAGCAATATGAATTCGGCCTTTAAAACCGGTGATACCTTTTGCAATACTGGCTGCATCCTCATGCTCTTCTTTTTTATATTCACCTGTCGTTTTGTGCGCATAGAGCTCGCTGGCTTTAGCTATATCACAGGGGTCGCGCTCATAGGATATAGAGACCGGAACAATATTTAATTTACGAATATAATCTGCCAGTACCATCTCTTTGGGTTTATTTCGAATCAACATCCCGATGACCGCTCTATTAGTACGATCAATACCATCTTTAGCGCGTCCTTCGCGTTGCGCAATCCAAACATTGGATTGTTCTTCCATAATCGCATGGTGTATGTAGGAAGACAGATATTTCGCGGCTTTTAGTTTTTCTCGCGGTTTTTTAGCGGAACGATTAACAATAAAACTTTTATTCAAGCGCATTAAATCGGATACGTAAGGCTTGGTTAATAAATTATCGCCTATCGCAATTTGCAGGGTGTGATGGCCTTTATGGTGTAAGGTCCATGTCACGAGTGCAGGGTCGACGACGATATCGCGATGATTACTAATAAATAGGTAGGATTGATTGTTATCCAAATACTCTTCACCGGAAATAGTTAATCCTAGCGATGTTTCACGCAACATACGTGCAACGTAACGCTCAACAAGCAACTGTAAATCCAGTATGGTTTGAATATCTTTAGACTGTTTCGACACATAGTGACGTACGATGGGTTTCAGCAAGGCCAACACCCATCGGGGATAATTGGGAAAGCGGAAACGTGCTACCACACTAATAAACTCTTTGTCTTGCAACAAACGATCGATAGTGGGTCTTACTTCGTCATCACGATAGGGTCGGATATCATCAAATTGATTCATTGAATAACTGTTTTATCTGAAATTTATTATGAGCGGCCAATACCCGGAAACCAACGAACTTCTTGGGAATATTTATCGACCAAATGAGCCACATCTAGAACCAAGGCAAACAATGCCATGCGCACCACCACGCCGTTATCTGCCTGCCGAAAAATAGCCAAATTAGGGTTGTTATCTAAGTCGCTATCGAGCTCATTGGCTTCTTCGCGAGAGTCTCTCGGTAGCGGATGCATAATAACAGTATTGGGTTCACAAAACTGCGTGTAAATACTTTGATTTAAGCGAAAACGACCACGGTAGAGATCCGCTTCTTCTTTCGATTGAAAACGCTCTTCCTGAATACGTGTGGAGTAGGCAATATCAACATGGGAAATACTAGACGATAACTCTTCAGAAATATGCACTTCGTGACCCGCTTCCTGTAAAGCCTCAATTAAATATTCTGGCATAGCTAATTCTTTTGGCGATACCAAGCTGACATGAACATTTTTATAAAGACACAAGAGCTGGCAAAGGGAATGTACTGTACGTCCGTACTTTAAATCGCCAATCATGGCTATACGTAAGCCGTCAACACCGCGCCCTTTGGAGGCCAACTCTTTACGAATGGTGTACAAATCCAATAGCGCTTGGGTTGGATGTTCATTCGCACCATCCCCCCCATTGAGCACAGGAACACGACTCGCCTTAGCGAATTCGGCCACCGAGCCCGCAATAGGATGACGCATACAGATAACATCGCTATAACCCGATAATACTCGTGCAGTATCATAGAGTGACTCACCTTTAGATATCGCCGAACTTTCAAAACCCGTTGTTTCACGAACGTTACCTCCTAATAGGTTGAACGCACTACCAAAACTCACTCGTGTACGGGTGCTGGCTTCAAAAAACATATTGCCAAGAATAGCCCCTTCTAAAACACGAGTCGCCTTTTGACGGCGGGCATAAGGTAGCATGGCGTCGGCAACTGAGAAAATCGTATCAATATCTGTTTGATCAAACTGTTGAATAGAAAGGATGTGCTGACCGTTAAAGTTCACGTATCACCTATCGATGTGTGTGGGGGCGCTATATTAACCTAGATTATTCATTAGATCACGCAAGTCTACACAGAGCTGAGGTAGCCTCTAAAGACCTACCTAGGCCAGAAGGCTATCGCCATACTCAACCAGTGCCTGAATCAGTTCAGAACCTACTGTCTCACTCTCAGCTAACTCATCTACGACACCAAAATATTCATCCAAGGTAAGACTCGCCCCTGACGCTGATTCTGTTAAGCGCAAGTAACGCCACTCCTCCCACTGTTCTTGCTCCTCATCATTTAAAGTTTGGGGGTAATGTCGGGCACGGTAGCGAAAAAGCAGTGCTTGCAAGCGTTTATCTTTTAACTGCGTCGAGAGTGAAGCTAAACCTTCTGGAGGGCTTTGACGGATCATGGTGCAAATTTGCTTATCTTGCCCACTGATAAAACCATCATATAATTGTTGCTCGGGGTCAACACTAAGAGAAAATCGCTGCTCACTATAAATAGCGCTCAAAGATTGATTGATATCCGCATGACGTAATTGTTGCCAATGACGCTCACATTGCGCCTTATTTATACCTAAACGCTCAGCAGCGGTATCATCCAATAATTTAGGAGTCGCAATAATGGGAGATTTATTGATGTGAATCTCTTTCAGAGGAATTCGTTCAATCCCTTCTGGCAAATCCGCTTGACGGACAAATACCCGCTCTTTAATTTCATCGACACTCAAATGTAATAAAGGTTGAGGATCAACACTCAAGTCATAGCAAATAATGCTATTGCTGTTGACGGGATGTTGCATCAAGGGGGCAACTAACGCTGCACATCCCTGCTTGGCGGAAAAACGGGAAGATATATGTAAAAGAGGCTTACGCTGAGGAATATCAATCAATGCGCTAACACGGTGTTTATTGCGTAACTCATAGCAGTATTCATAAAGTTTAGGCTGCCGCTGTTTGATCAACTTTGCCAACGCAATAGTGGCCTTCACATCGGATAGTGCATCATGTGCTGAGGTATGACTAATTCCATTTTTTTGTGTGAGTAATTCTAGACGAAAGCTGGGGAAACCCTCTTCATTTAAAGGCCATGTTAACGTTTCTGGTCGAAGCGCATAGACCAGGCGCACCATATCAATAATATCCCAACGACTATTACCATTTTTCCATTCGCGTTCGTATGGATCAAAGAAGTTACGATAAAAACCATAGCGACTCACTTCATCATCAAAACGAATACTGTTATAGCCAACACCACAAGTGCCGGGCATCGACAACTGCTCATATATTTGCTGAAAAAATTCAGGCTCAGACAGGCCCTTTTCCATAGCTTGCTGGGGTGTGATGCCCGTGATGACACAAGCTTGAGGGTGTGGCAAACAATCCGATGTTGGGCGGCAAAAAATAACCAGAGGATCGCCGATAATATTGAGTTCTTCATCGGTGCGCACACCGGCAAATTGAGAGGGTTTATCAACAGCAGGGCTAGCACCCCAGGTTTCATAATCGTGCCAAAAAAATGTATTGGGTGAAGGCATTTTTATTTTTAATAATCCAAAACAAGATGATCGCAAAACTTAACATATCGCTTATGACTTTGCATCCATATCTACATGGACGTAGTGTATGCTGGCTTCTACGTGCCCTTGGGGTATGCAGGAGCAAAAGTCAGTATGCGCCCGCGGGATACCGTACATCCTGTACATGCCCCGCTCCTGCGCATCCATGCGCCCGCGGGATACCGTACATCCTGTACATAAAAAAAGCCCTGCATTTGCAGGGCTTTTGCGTGAAAGTTGAGCGGTTAAAGTAACTTATTTATAAGTAACTTTACTACCTGATACAACGACGTCAACACGACGGTTTTTAGCACGACCTTCTTTAGTGGCATTCGAAGCAACAGGCTCAGTCTCACCGCGTCCATAAGCAGAGATTGCTGAAGCAGGAACACCTCGGCTGCTCAAGTATTCAGCAACAGACTTAGCACGACGCTCAGAAAGCTTCATGTTGTAGGCATCGTTACCACGGCTATCAGCATGCCCAAACAAAGAAATGCTGTAATCAGTTAAGCCACGAACACCAGAAACCACAGGTTCTAGAGAAGCTTTACCTTCTTCAGTCAAGGTAGCGCTGTTAGTGGCAAAAGAAGCATCACCTGATAGAGAAATTTTTTGCTCTACTTTTTCAACCGTTTTAGTTGGCGCAGCTTCTACTTTAGGGGCTGGGACTGGGGCCGGGGCTGGAGCTGCTACTGGCTTTGGCTTGATATCTTGACAAGCTGAGAAGAACTTACCGCTAGCAACAGTTACACATTTGTCATAAGACGACTTAACTGGGTTACCACTGCCATCAACTAATGCGCCATTTTTAACGTGTGCAAACGCTCCAGTGCTCATAACGGCCGACGACAATGCAATTGTGCCGACAAAAGCTAATTTGTTAATCATAAAAATCTCCTAAAGATCCTGTTTTTGTGTATTGATTATGATGAAACGGCGGTGATTGTATTTAACAATGACCTAATCATCAAATGCTTTATCGATTTTTATGTTAACTTGCTCTAGTTTTTGAGCATTTAAGTGATTATTTCTTTAGAAAACTCGACTTTGCTTAATAAACAATCAGACAATTAAATCTGTTTTTGCAGCAAGAATAAAATCGTTACGATGTAAACCACTAATTTTATGAGTCCACCATCGCACCGTCACTCTTCCCCACTCAGTTAATAAAGCAGGGTGGTGACCTTCAGCTTCCGCGAGCAGAGCAACTTTATTGGTAAAATCCAAAGCCGACAAAAAATTATCAAAGTTATAAGCTTTTAACAATTGAGACACGCCTTTTTTATCTACAATTTGCCAACCATCAAGTTCAGCAAGCAATTTCTCTTGTTCCATTGAAGTGACACGCGGAGCATCTGCACGACAAGCTTCACACTTAGCATCCGATAATTTAGTCATAGATAAACTCCACTATTGTTATACCCATCGCCTTTCAACTTCTGGGGATGTTGGTTTCGCGCACTTGCCGCCTACTCAGAAGTTGAAATCCAATGGGTATAGATAAATTCTAAACCTATTTAATCTCGATCTTTCCTTCTTCGATTTTCGCTTTCCAAATTTGAGGTCCTGTTTGGTGCACAGATTCACCTTTAGTATCAACTGCAACGGTGACTGGCATATCTTTGACTTCAAATTCGTAAATGGCCTCCATACCTAAATCTTCAAAGGCGACCACTTTAGAGCCTACAATTGCTTTAGATACCAAATAAGCAGAGCCGCCTACTGCCATTAAATAAACCGCTTTATTATCTCTAATCGCATCGATGGCAGCTTGACCACGCTCGGCTTTACCCACCATACCCAACAAACCACTTTTCTCTAACATTTGTCGAGTAAATTTATCCATGCGTGTTGCAGTCGTTGGACCAGCAGGACCCACCACCTCATCACCAACAGGGTCAACGGGGCCTACATAGTAAATAAAGCGACCCTTCATATCGACAGGCAATGATTCACCACGATCGAGCATCTCCACCATACGCTTATGCGCTGCGTCGCGACCCGTTAATAACTTGCCAGAAAGTAATAAGGTTTCACCGGGTTGCCAATCCAATACATCGTCTGGCGTGACGGTATCTAAATTAACACGGCGAGTACTAGCGCCGACCTCCCAAGCAATTTTTGGCCAATCATCTAAATTGGGCGGTGTTTGTGTCGCCGGTCCCGAGCCATCAAGGGTAAAATGTGTATGACGTGTAGCGGCACAATTGGGGATCACCGCTACGGCTTTATTCGCCGCATGGCTCGGGAAGTCTTTAACTTTAACATCCAGTACTGTTGTTAAACCACCTAAACCTTGAGCACCAATGCCCAATTTATTGACTTTGTCATACAGTTCCAAACGCAATTCTTCCGCCCGATTAGAAGCGCCTTTTTCCTGTAGTTCTTGAATATTAATTGGCTCTAATAGCGCTTCTTTCGCGAGTATCATTGCCTTTTCCGCGGTACCTCCAACACCGATACCTAAAATGCCGGGGGGACACCAACCCGCTCCCATCGTAGGTACAACACTCAAAACCCAATCAACGACCGAATCAGAAGGATTCAACATGGCAAATTTTGATTTAGCTTCACTACCACCACCTTTTGCAGCGACATGAATATCTACCTTATTGCCAGGTACAATTTTATAGTTAATCACTGCGGGCGTATTATCACCGGTATTTTTACGAGCACCATCGGGGTCGGCCAAGATAGAGGCTCGCAATACGTTATCGGGGTGACTATAAGCACGACGAACGCCTTCATTGATCATATCTTCTAAGCTCATATCCGCCTCAAATCGAACATCCATACCCACCTCAACAAAGGCCGAGACAATACCGGTATCCTGGCAGATAGGGCGATGTCCTTCTGCACACATACGTGAGTTAATTAGAATTTGAGCCATCGCATCTTTCGCAGCAGGATTCGCTTCCTTCTCATAAGCGGCATTAACCGCTTGGATAAAATCCAATGGGTGATAGTAGGAAATAAACTGTAGTGCATCGGCAACACTATCAATCACATCATCTTGCTTAATTACGGTTGTCATTATCTATCTTACCTTTTCATAAAATTGGGCATAAAATTAGAGCTGAATAATTGAGGGCCTTGATTTCAGAGCTGATTGTTACTTGGGTGGTGCACTGAGTATGCCAGCACGCTCTTTGAGTAATAATAAATCGCGATTCGTGGTAATTCGAAACTTATCGAATGAACGAATGGTTTCGTCATAACCATCGACTTTTTTCGATACAGAATCCACTTGCTTAGAGGCCGATGCAAACTGCTTTACTTGCCCTTGTAAGGATTGTATTTGTTTATTTTGCTCGCCAATACGCTCACGTAAAGATTGGATAAGTAACTCTTGTTCGCCCGTACGTTGCTCTAAAGATGCTACTGGCTTACTTAGTTTAGTCTCCATTGCCGCGATGGATTTAGCATTTTCTTTTGTTTTTGCCACTGTAGATTCCGAGTCTTTATCTAACTTTTCAATGGCTTTAAGGTTCACATTACGCGTCCCCCATAACTTATCCACTTCACTTAGGACTAGTTTCACATCCTTATCAAGCCCTTTTAGATTTGCGGTTAATGCCGTGAGTGATTGCGTCGATTCATCGCCGGTTAGCAATAGCTTTTTTTCAAGCTCATCAATGCGAACTTGCTGAGTCGCGATCATCTGCTGTGATTGCAAAAACTGCCAAAATGTATAACCGGCACCTGCGGCTACCAATAGCGTAATTAAAAAAGTAAACCATAAAAAGCCTGAAGAAGCTTTTTGCACGATCACCTTAGGTTGGGGAGGACGTACATTTTGCGTTTTTGGCTTATTACCTGTGGTAGGTGCTGGGTTACTAGAAAGTGTGGGTTCTTTACGTTCAATGGCCATAACATCACTATATCTATGAAGATTAACAAGTTTGTCTCGACGCTATGTGTCTTACCCGGTATTGCTTACCTTGTCACGTCGAGAATTGGCAAGTAGAAAATACCGAGGGGAACGACTGCCCCTCAATTGCCGGGGGCTATTATGATGGCAATTTCAACGGATATCTACCTTTGGAGTATTTGCTTACATCTATAGTAAACATTTTAAAAAACTGTGCTCTCATTCTTTTTCAAGCTAGAATGGCGACTCACTTCATAGAGAGCGCCTATTAGACCGATCAGCGGCCCTCTCCTAAGTGCTACCATTTTCACTCACTATAACTATGTTAATGATAAAGGGGGAAAACATGGAGTTCATCAATATTCTTGTTCGTTGGGGGCATCTCTTATTCGGCATTACTTGGATAGGGATGTTGTATTACTTTAATTTTGTTCAGGGCGGATATTTTAAACAAGCCAGCCCTGAAGCACTATCAGACGCCAAAGCTAAATTGGCTCCGAGTGCTTTGTGGTGGTTCCGCTGGGGCGCTATGTTTACCTTTATCACTGGCCTTATCTTACTTGCTGGAGTGGGAAAGTTAGGTCAACTCAATAACTATATTGTTGCTGGCGCATTGATGGGAACACTTATGTTCCTTAATGTATGGCTCATTATTTGGCCCAATCAAAAAATTGCACTAGGTATGGTTGAGGGCGATGCGGCGGCGGCTGGCGCTAAAGCATTACTGGCTTCGCGTACCAACGTTCTATTTTCAGCGCCAATGGCCTTCGGCATGCTCGCTGGCCCTCATTTTGTCGGTCAGGGTTACGGCACTGGCGTTGGGGGTATCGATTTATGGATTGTGATTGCGCTAATCTTACTACTTGAACTCAATGGTTTATTTGGAAAACAAGGCCCTCTCACCAAAGTGGTTGGTGTGATTCATTGTAGTCTAGCGCTCACAGCGGTAATGGTTGCAGTGTTTTATTTTCTCTAGAAAACAGTGTACAGAAAACAGCTGAGGCAACATTTACTTACTCGTTCCCACGCTCTGCGTGGGAATGCATAGCTAACGACTAGCTTGCACACTATTCAAAATTTACACAATTTTAAGCGATACATTTGCCTTTGGTAGGCTACGCTATCTACAAGTATGCGTTCCCACGCAGAGCGTGGGAACGAGTAACAGCTTACATAGGAATACTGTAAGCTGTTTTTTCTAAAAAAGTGATTGTTGTTCGATTGCTTGCGTCACTGGCGCATAGGAGCGGCGATGTATTGGGGTAATACCCAATGCTTTAATCGCATCTCGATGCTGTTGGGTCGGATAACCCTTATGTTTGGCAAAGCCATAACCTGGATACTGCTCTTCGTAGGCGAGCATTTCTCGATCGCGGGTGACCTTTGCCAAAATAGAAGCGGCTGCAATCGCAGCAACACGGCTATCACCTTTGACCACTGCCTCAGCCTGATAAGACCAGATCGGAATTTTATTACCATCGACCAGAACATGTTCAGGCTGTACCGATAATGCTTCTACCGCACGCTTCATCGCTAGCAAGCTTGCCTGCAATATATTGAGTTGGTCAATCTCTTCTACCGAACAGCGGTTAATAGACCACGACAACGCTTTTTCTTTAATTTCTTCAAAAAAATAATCGCGTTTTTTTTCTGATAATTTTTTGGAATCGTCGAGACCTTCAATTGGATTATGAGGATCTAATATAACGGCTGCGGTTACCACATCTCCAGCTAAAGGCCCTCTTCCAACTTCATCAACGCCGGCAACTAAATGGCCCTTGTATGAACTAATAAAAGGATCTAGCGCTTTATTCGCCACGTGCTTATTTCTCCAATAGTTGTTTTATTGCCTCAGCCGCTGTTTGACTCGCATTGCATTTAATTTCTTTATGCAATTCCGAAAAGACCTGGACCATTTCTTTTCTACATTCTGTCGACTCTAATTTTTCAATAACCTGTTGCGATACAGCATCCACAGTTGCTTTATATTGGAGTAGCTCTGGCACCAGTAAACGATCAGCCAATAGATTAGGTAAAGAAACGTAGGGGGTTTTGAGCAAAGATGAAATAACCCAATAGGATAAAGCCGCCATTTTATAAACGACAACCATGGGTTTTTTCAGTAGCATTGCTTCTAATGCAGTTGTGCCCGATGCCAACAAAACGGCATCTGCTGCCGCCATCACTTCATGAGAGTGACCATCGATAATGGTGACCGATAAATTGGGGTAATCTTTTAGCTGTTGTTCTATTTGCTCTCGTCGTTGAGGGTTAACTGCTGGAACAATAATCTGTAACTTTGTTATTTTTTGACAGCAAACTTCAAGGGACTCCCATAAAATCGGGCCTATTAATTTTACTTCTCCGTGTCGACTACCCGGCATGCAAGCTAACATAGGTAAATTAGCGTTGTAACGCTTATTTTTCAACAAAAGTGATAACGCTTCCTTGGAAGCTTGATGATCATGCTCAAGTGGAAACTGATCTGCCAATGGATGACCAACAAATTTAACAGGAACATTGTGTTCATGATAAATGCCCGTTTCAAAAGGCAGCAATGTCAGCATCAAATCCACGGCTTTGGCAATTTTTTTTATTCTACCCTGACGCCAAGCCCAAACAGAAGGACTTACATAATGAACCGTTTTAATCCCCTGTTCTTTTAACTTTTGTTCCAACGTTAAATTAAAATCAGGAGAGTCAATTCCAATAAATAAGTCAAACTGATGATCATTAAAATGGTTAAAAAGCTGCTTTCGTATAGATAATAGTTCTGACAAGCGTTTGAGCGGCTCAATCAACCCCATTACCGCAAGGCGGTCTTGAGGAAATAAAGAATGAAAGCCTTGGGCAATCATTTTTTCACCGCCAACACCTTCGTAGGTAGCTTGAGGATAATAGCGTTTTAGTGCTCGGATTAAATCGGCTCCCAAGATATCACCGGAAGCCTCACCCGCAACGATTCCTATTTTCATATATTTTTTAATGGTTTTAAGGAGCTGAGTAAGAGAAAAAGTTAGCGAACGATGCCACGAGTTGACGTTTTCAGTGAATCGATAAATGGAGTAACAACTGTCGTATCAAATAGAGGCTGCTCTAGTTCCGCGAGTGCTTCAGAGAGTGTCAGGTGTTTTCTATAGACCACTTTAAATGCTTTATGCAAAATACGGATATCTTCTTTCGAAAACCCTCTACGGGATAAACCTTCAGCATTGATGGTTTTCGCTTCTGCCGGAGCACCAGCGACCATGACATAAGCAGGGACATCTTTGCCTATGGCACATCCCATTCCAGTAAAGCAATGGGCACCAATATGGCAATATTGGTGCACTAGGGTAAAGCCGCCCAAAATTGCCCAATCCCCCACATGCACATGCCCCGCTAAAGCCGCGTTATTAACGAGAATACAGTGGTCACCAATGACGCTATCGTGCCCCACATGGGCATAGGCCATAATTAGATTATGATTACCGACAGTCGTTTCACTACGATCTTGAATGGTGCCGCGATGGATAGTAACGCCTTCTCGAATAACATTGTCGTCACCCATGACTAAACGCGTTGGCTCACCTTGGTATTTTAAATCCGGTGTAGACTCTCCAATAGTAGAAAACTGGTAAATATGATTGCGCTCACCAATGATGGTAGGCCCTTTTATCACGACATGTGACTCAACCACACTACCTGCACCAATAGCGACATCAGGCCCGATAATCGTATAGGGACCAATACTCACATCACTGGCTAAACGTGCAGAGGGATCAACAATCGCCGTGGAATGAATGGACATTTACTAAACTTTACGACCCGCTATTAAACTTCACGATCCGCGCACAAAATCGTTGCCGATGCTGCCAACTGCCCCTCAACCGAAGCGCTGCACTCAAACTTCCAGATACCTCTCTTTTCAGAAATTACCTTAGCGTTTAAATCGAGACGATCTCCAGGTACAACTTGACGACGGAAACGTACTTTATCGGCTCCAGCAAACAAGTAAACGGAGCCATCTTGAGGGGTTTTGCCAATGGTTTTAAATCCCAAAATACCAGAGGCTTGTGCCATTGCTTCAATAATCATGACCCCAGGAAAAATAGGCGCTTGAGGAAAGTGCCCATTAAACACCGCCTCATTAACAGAGATGTTTTTATAGGCGCGAATATAGTCGCCTTCTTTTAATTCAACAACTCGATCTACTAATAGAAAAGGATAACGATGCGGCAACCACGTTTTAATTTGCGTAACATCCATCATAAATAAACCTTATTTTTGCATTGTTTTTTTAATTGACTTGAGTTCTATTGCCATCTCGTTTAATTGATTAAAACGCACAGCATTTTTTTTCCACTGTTTTGTATCATTCATTGGCAGACCTGATGAATATGAGCCAGGCGTAGCAATGGATTTAGTCACCATTGTCATCGCTGTGATATGAACATCATCAGTAATTTCAATATGGCCAACGATCCCGACACCGCCCGCTATAGTGCATCGTTTACCAATAATAGCGCTTCCCGCTATTGCAGTAGAGGCTGCTATAGCCGTATGCTCTCCTATACAAACATTGTGAGCAATTTGGACTTGGTTATCGATTTTAACGCCATTTCCAATCACTGTATCACCCAGGGCACCGCAATCGATGGTTGTACTTGCGCCAATCTCCACGTGGCTGCCAATAACAACACCACCTAATTGGTAAATTTTTCGCCAACCTGGTTTTTCTGGAGCAAATCCAAAGCCATCGGCACCAATCACGGATGAACTATGCAGTATACAACCAGCCCCGATAATCGCATCACGATATACGGTAACATTAGCAAATAAAACTGTTCCCGCACCGATATGAGTTTTCGGGCCTATATAACTATTAGCACCAATACAACAATCATCTGCGATAGACGTTCCTGAATCAATAACGACATTGGGGCCTATCGTTACGTTATTGCCCAAAGTCACATCGTCGGCTATTGTCGCAGTGGCGTGGACTGAGGGGACGTGATGATACTGTTCTTGAAACAGCGCAGTCAACTTTGCGTAAGCCAAGTAAGGATCGGAAACAATAATTTTATTCCCGTCAAAAAGAGATTGGGCCTGCTCCGAAAGTAATACACAGCCCGCCTTAGTTTGGCTTAATTCATCCTTATAGCGATTATTGGTATAAAAAGCTACAGCATCTTTTTGAGCATCTGATAAGGTTGCGAGACGATATATGAGGCAGTTCGCATCACCTTCAACACGCCCATCGATATAGTTTGCAAGATCTTGGAGAGTATGAAAGTCAGATGCGGACATAAGTGTTTCGTCTGTTACATGAATTAGTTAGTTTTGTTAAGACGCTCTAATAATTCTTCCGTGATATCAAATCCAGGAGTCGCAAAATGAACAGCTCCTGCTTTTAGTAGAAGGCCAATATTCTTTTCTTTAATAATATCATTCACGATAGTATCAATACGGGGGTTGAGTTCTTGCGCCATTTTTTTATTGATTTCATTTACTTCACTATCTAACTGACGATTAATTTTCTTAATTTCTAACAATTTTTCTTTCGCCGATTGATTATGACTTTCTTTTTGTTCTTTAGACCAGGTAAGTCCATTAGCCTTTGCGTCTTTCTCCATCGCTTCTAACTGCTTACCTAACTCGTTGTAGCGAGTTCGCATATCTTGAAAGGATTTACTATTTTCTAAATCTTTTCTTGCTTTTTGTGCATAGTTTGACTTTGCTACCGCACCTTCTATATCAATAACTGCAATGTTATTTGCTTCTGCCGTATAGGCTGAAAGACTTATACCTAATAAAATAATGAATGAAAAAAACTGTTTAAGCATATTAATACCTTTATTTTCTAACTTTCGCTTAATTTAAAATGACCGACCCAAAGAGAACTGAAATGACTCAGGCTCGTCAAAAGGCTGTTCCACGATAGGTCTTGAGAAATTAAAGCTCATCGGGCCAACGGGTGATAACCATTGCAAGCTAATGCCGCCCGATACACTGAGCTTACCAAGGTCCACATTATCACAATTTGCCTGCAATGAACCGCAGTCAGTTGAAAAAACGTTACCTGAGTCAACAAATAAACTCATACGAGCTTTATCATTTTCTTTAATAAAGGGAATAGGAAAGACTAACTCGGCACTAAGCTCAACCAGTACGTTGCCGCCAAAGCTATCGCGATCACCATTGGCAGCGGTTAATAACTGACCATCATCAGCAAGAACGTAGACATATTCAATATCACCTTGGTTAACCGAGCCCGATTCATCGAGAATAACAGGCACAGCAACATAGGCATTTGCGGGTGTTCCTTTAGGACCCAAGGAACTATTTTCAAACCCTCTCACAGAACCCACGCCACCCGAGAAAAAGTTTTCAAAAAAGGGCAAGCCTTCCTGGTCACCATAGCCATCGCCATATCCCAAGCGACCTCGAAAATGGAAAGCCGTTTTACCGGCGATTGGAAAATAAAAATCATTGCGGTAGGTTAATTTATAATACTCTAAATCGCCGCCAGGAATAGCCACCTCCATATTGAAGCGCTGGGATATACCTTCTGTAGGAAAAATACCGCGATCAAAAGTAGAATCAGACCAGCCTAAATCAAAGGTGAGCGCATCAAATGAGGTTCCATTGCGATCGAGAAACCCCTCAGAAGGTTCGCGAATCACTGAGGGATTATCAGCAATCTCTCCATAGCCAGCAGGATTATTCATGGGATCAGTAGTATTAACAATGAGGCTCGCTAACTCGGTATTAGATACGTCACTAGGAATATTATCCTTTTCATCAAGAAGACCATTATTGTTGGTATCTGCGTTATTGAGGCCACCTAAGGTACCTAAGATAGTCGTATTATAAAAGTCATTAGATACATACGCGTTATTAACGCCACTTCTTGTAAAGGGTGTTCCCCGTATTTCCTGTGCCGTCGTTGTTCCCGCTTCAATTTTAATATTTTCAACACCTAAACCTAGCGATAAACGTCCGGTTTCTGAAATTGGATAACCAAAGCTGACTTTTAAACCGAGTGTATCGGTTGCATAATTCGATACATCAATTTCATCGTAATCTCGCTCTCGGTAAAATAAACGGATACCTCGACTAACGCCATCAGCAGTAAAATAAGGGTTATTGTAATTTAAGTTATAACTAGTTTCAGTTTCACTGTGCTCCACATTAAAACCAAACGTGTTACCACTACCCAACCAATTATTATGCTGCAATCCCGCTCCAACAGTGACACCGCCACCACCAGAGTAACCTAAACTAAAATTAACGCTAGCTGTCGGTTGTTCGGTAATGACGAACTCTATATCAACTTGGTCGGTGGTGCCTGGTACTTCTTTAGTAATAATTCTTACATCACCAAATAAACCTAAGCGTTGTAAACGCAATTTAGATCGCTCTAATTTTTCAGCAGAGACAGGGGCGCCTTCAAACTGACGCATCTCACGACGTAAAACCACATCAGATGTCGAGGTATTTCCAGAAAAAGTAATACGTCGAACATAACTAATACTCCCGGGCTTAACAAAGAAATCCACTTTAACCGTTTTCTTTTCTTCATTAATATCGGGGATTCCACTCACAATCGCCGCACTGTAACCTTCATTACCTAAGCGCTTTTGAATAGCTTGCTCAGACCGCGTTACCAATAACTGAGAGAAAACATCGCCTGAGTTGATACCAATGAGTGGTTTTATTTCGCTTTCAGGAAGAACAGGATCACCCGATAGAGAAACCTCAGTAACCGTGTAAGGTTCACCTTCTTCAATATTGACCGTAATAAAAACCGTTTCCTTATCGGGGCTCAACGACACCTGCGTCGAAACCACATGAAACTTCAGATAGCCACGATCAAGATAAAACGACTTCAAACGCTCAAGATCACCCGCTAATTTTTCTCGAGCATATTTATCATTACCCGATATCCACGACCAAATACCCGTTGTATTTAAGCTGAACTCATCACGTAAATCATCTTCATTAAATTGGGTATTACCGACGATATTGATATGCTTAATTTTTGCGACTAAGCCTTCATCAATACGAATACCGACTATAATTTGATTTTGACCAATGTTTTTTGTCAGCGTTTCGATTTCAGCGGAATAACGCCCCAATGCAGTATATTGAGCATTCAATTGTTTAGATATCGCTTGTAATGCAGACTTCTTAAATACTTCCCCTTCCGCTAAACCGATGGACTTCAATCCATCCAACAAAGGTTGTTTTTCAATTATCTTATTCCCTTCGATAAGAATGGTACTGACGACTGGCCTTTCTTTAACAGTAATAATCAACGTGCTGTCCTCACGCCCCACACTCACGTCATCAAAGAACTCTGTTGCAAACAAATCACGAATAACAGCTTGCAACTCTGCATCCGTCACTTGACTATTGGCTTCAATTTGAATTGCAGAAAAAACGGTATCCGCCGATACTCGTTGTAAACCTAACACACGTATATCATCTATATTATAAGTTGCCGCCTGTAATTTTGATTGAAAAGCAACAACACAAATAAATGACATTAAAAAAGTAATAACGAAGGACTTCATAAAATTTAATGATTCAACGTAGGTAAATGATAGAAAGGTTACGAAAGGAGCCTGACGATATCGTTATAATGCGCAATAATCATAACGCTGACGACGATAAATAATCCGATTTGATAACCAACTAGTTGTATTTTTTCCGGCAAAGGCTTACCTTTAACCGCCTCGATAATATAAAACAATAAATGCCCGCCATCTAATACAGGAATAGGCAATAAATTAAATACGCCCAAACTTACGCTAAGAGCAGCCAAAAACGATAAATAATAAGTTAAGCCCGCGGCAGCGGTATCACCAGCCACTTGCGCAATGGTAAATGTACCACCCATATTTTTTATTGATATATCCAGCAATATCAGTTTTTTCAAAAAAGATAAAATGACTTGGGCTTGCTCCCAAGTTTTAGTAAAGCCATAAGCGATGGATTCAAACAAAGAAAAATGTATTTCTCGCACCATGCCTTCAGGCCATTGAAATGAAGCACCCAGACCAACCTTTCCTATTTTTGCACCATCTTCAACGATTAACTCTGGAACAATAGTCAAGGTCTGTATTCGGTTGTCCCTGCTGATATCTAATGTAATCGCTTGCCCTGGCCGCTCTTGTACATACTTAACCCACTCAGACCAAACGGTTAAATCCTTTCCATCTGCCGCTAGTAATTTATCTCCTTGGCGGATGCCTGCTTTTTCTGCTGCGCCACCAGGCACTACTTGAGTGATCACCCAATCTGTCAGAGGCTGGACAGGCTCAAGCCCCAGCTCTTGCAATACATTAGGCTGATCCGCATCTTTTAACCATTGCTCAAGCATAATGATTTTTCTTGAGGTCAGATCAATATTGTTTGAGCTTCCATCAAACATTCTTGTCTCAATGTTAAGAGAACCCGTGTCACCAATCTTTGTCATCAGCTGCTCAAATACCAATGACCATGTGGGCGTTAGTTCGCCATCAATACTGACTATTTCTTCATTTTTATTCAAACCTGCCTGATCAGCTAAACTACCTGCTTTAATATCTCCAATAACAGGTGCCAGCCCTTTAAGACCTAAGATTGCAAGGATGATGTAAAAAATAATAGCTAGGATAAAGTTAGCAACAGGACCTGCAACCATAATCGCCATGCGTTGCCATACGGTCTTTTGAGTAAAAGCTTGTGACAATTCTTCTGCCGCGACTTCACCTTCACGTTCGCCAAGCATCTTAACGTAACCGCCAAGAGGGATGGCAGCCACAGAAAATTCAGTTCCATGACGATCTACCCAGGTATAGAGTGGTTTGCCAATGCCTACAGAAAAACGCAGGACTTTAACGCCACAACGTCGGGCAATATAAAAGTGGCCAAACTCATGAAAAGTGACCAATATACCCAGAGCTAGCAAAAACCAAAGAATTATCATCATTCAATCAAATACGTCAAAGTTATCATTTCATTTACACATTCTTATCATTAACCGTCTTCAGCAGTTCAAGCGCTGAATGACGCGCGGCTGAATCCAAGTCTAGGACAGCATCGATAGTATCCGGTTCCCAAAAATTGAAACAACTCATAACATGCTCCAAGAGCTGGTTGATACCAATAAAATTAATATGTCTTTTTAAGAAAGCGTCAACAGCAACTTCATTCACCGCATTTAAGACGACCGCCGCTCCAGATCCCATGGAAGCCGCATTCATCGCCAATTTTAATGCGGGAAAGCGAGAAAAATCGGGAGTCTCAAACGTCAACCCAAGCAACTCAGTCCAATTGAGGGAACCCACACCCGCATCAATACGATTGGGCCAGGCAAGCGCGTGGGCAATGGGCGTACGCATATCAGGGTGTCCCAACTGAGCGAGTACAGAGCCATCAATATACTCAACCATTGAATGAATAATACTCTGGGGGTGTATTAGCACCTGAATATCACTGGGAGACACATCAAAAAGCCAGCGCGCTTCGATAAACTCTAAGCCCTTATTCATTAATGTGGCAGAATCAACCGAAATCTTTTTCCCCATCGACCAATTGGGATGATTACAGGCTTGCTCTGGAGAAGCATTTGCCATTTGCTCTTGCGACCATTGGCGAAAAGGCCCTCCCGAACCCGTCAATAAAATCTTGCGTATTGATCTTTTGATCTGATCACTTAACTGCGAATGGTTATCAAGGACTTGCTGATGAATAGGCAAGCATTGAAAAATAGCATTGTGTTCACTATCAATAGGCAAGAGCACAGCACCGTGCTGTTTGACAGCATCTATAAATAATTGGCCAGCCATCACCAATGTTTCTTTATTGGCCAATAATACTTTTTTACCCGCTTGAACGGCAGCAAGAGTTGGCAATAAGCCAGCGGCTCCAACAATGGCCGCCATGACTATATCCACTTCTGTCGCCCCGGCAACATCCACCAAGGCTTGTTCGCCTGATAAAACTTCCGTTTTACCATGTTTGCCCAAATTTTCGCGAAGTTGCTCAGCGGATAACTCATCGCGTAAAACCGCATACTGGGGAGAAAATTGCCGACACTGCTGCTCAAGCAACTCACTATTGGTATTAGCGGTTAACGCAAATACTGTAAATTGTTCAGGGTGTCGCTGGAGAACATCAAGGGTGTTAAGCCCTATTGAACCTGTCGACCCCAATACAGTTATTTGCTGCTTGGCCTCTATGGCAGATTTAGCGTCCTGCTCAACAGTCATAAGCTCCAACCAGATAAAAGTAAAGCAAGAACAAAAATAGGGGCTGCCGCAGTGATACTATCGATTCGATCCAAAATACCACCATGCCCAGGTAAGATGCGCCCACTGTCTTTAACATCACGATAACGCTTAACCATACTTTCCAAGAGGTCACCCAAAACAGAAGACAATGCCGTCACTAATAGAATAATAAGTACTGTTATCCAGTGAGAGAAATCTTTATACGCCGTAACCGCAACGGCCAGTAAACCACAACATAGCAAGCCCCCCCAAAAGCCTTCCCACGATTTACCAGGACTCACTGCCACCGCCAACTTTCGTTTACCAAAGGCTCTACCAAAGAAATAGGCACCGGTATCAGCAATAACGACTGTTGCTAGGAGCAATATAATCATCATAGGGCCCTGAGCAAGCTGGTCTAAATAAATAACGGCTAACCACATCGGCACCAAAACTAACCAACCCATAATAGCTCTTACCCAGCGACTACCCCATAAAATTGCACTAGAAGGAAATCCTTGAACCCAAAGCAAAGCTATTGCCCACCATATACCCGCGACAATTAATACATTGCGTACAGCTGTCTCTAATATCGGTATAGAAGCAGTAATCGCATTAAACAGACCAGTATAAAAAGCCACACCGATAATCACAATGACGGTGAACAAGGTGTAAACCATTTTTTGAACAAATGACTGGAAACCAGAAAGATTGGCCCACTCCCAAGCACCGATAACAACGACAATGGACACAAATAAGATAAAACCAGACCATGGCAACAAAAATAACACCGCAAAGAAAACAGATAGCAAGACTGCAGCAGTGATTAATCTCAATTTAAGCATTCTGTTTTCTCAGATAGAGCATTTTAATTCTTATCGTATTGAGCGTCAGCCGATGAAAGCTGCTCGCCATTTAAACCAAAACGACGCTGCCTTTTTGAAAAGGCATGAACCGCATCAGACAAGGCATTATTATCAAAATCAGGCCATAATAGGTCACTAAAATACAGTTCCGCATAGGCCGACTGCCATAGTAAAAAGTTACTAATGCGATATTCACCACCAGTGCGAATCAACAAATCAACTGGAGGCAAGTCAGACAACGCAGTATAACGATGAAATAGGTCCTCATTGATATCTTCTGGCGTTTGCTCACCAGAAACCACTCGCGCAGCGAGTTGTTTAGCAGCATTTGCCATATCCCACTGGCCACCATAATCAGCTGCTATAACGAGGATACGTTCACCACCAGAAGTAAAAGCCTCAACCTCTGCTATTGTTTCTTTTAGTTTTTTATCAAAATTTTCGCGGTTACCAATGACTCGAAGACTAACGTTTTCTTTTTTAAGTTTTTTTGCTTCGCCTTTGAGGTAATGTTGAAAAAGTGCCATCAAGGCACTGACTTCTTTTGGTGGTCGACGCCAATTTTCACTACTGAAAGCAAAGACGGTTAATACATCAATACCATGTTGCTTACACCCTTCTAACACATCACGAAGGCGCTCAACACCCACTTTATGTCCAGCAGTCCCGGGAAGGTGACGCCTTCTCGCCCATCGATTGTTGCCATCCATGATAATAGCTAAATGCTTTAAGCCTGATGTGGCGATAGATAATTCCGACAAAATGTAAACCTAGGTATGAACGTGTATATTAACGTGCTATCGAACGCTAGCCGTTATATTTCCATTAAATCTTTTTCTTTCGCCGCTAACGCAGTGTCTACATCAGCAACATACTTATCTGTAATTTTTTGTATTTCATCATTCGCTCGACGCTCATCGTCTTCGCCAATTTCTTTTTCTTTTAAGAGCTCTTTGACATCAGCTAATGCATCACGACGAACATTGCGAATAGAAATTTTTGCGTTTTCAGCTTCTGATCTCGCCTGTTTAATAAAGTTTTTACGCGTCTCTTCAGTCAACGCCGGCATTGGTAAGCGAATTAACTCGCCTGTTGTTGAGGGGTTTAAACCTAGATCAGATTTCAAAATCGCCTTTTCGATATCAGGAGTTAACTGTTTTTCCCATGGACTGATGGACAAGGTTCGCGCATCTAAGACAGAAATATTGGCAACCTGAGATAATGGCGTTTCAGTACCATAATAATCAACGGTAATACTATCGAGGATACTAGGGTGTGCTCGACCTGTTCTGATTTTATTAAAATTATTAGCTAACGCATCAAGACTTTTTTGCATGCGCACTTTAGCGTCTTTTTTAATATCTTCTATCATAATTAAGCCTTTTCATTATTTATAATTGCTCTCAGCCAGGTAAAAAACCTACAGAGCCTGTTAAAAATTTGATTAGTGCTACTCTTCTACGATCAACGTGCCTTCTTCACCACCCACGACTATATTAAGTAAGGCTCCCATTTTACTCATTTTAAATACTCTGACTGGCATAGAATGATCTCGACACAAGCAAATTGCCGTTAAATCCATAACGGCCAATTTATTATCTAAGGCGACATCATAAGTTAAGCGATCATATTTCGTCGCTGTTTCATCCTTCATAGGGTCGGCGGTGTAAACACCATCCACCTTAGTCGCTTTGAGCACGATCTCCGCCTCAACCTCTATTGCTCTCAGGCAGGCCGCTGAATCGGTTGTAAAAAAAGGATTGCCCGTTCCTGCAGAAAAAATAACCACCTCTCCCGCTTCAAGGAAGCGAATAGCCCCTCTGCGGTCGTAGTGCTCAACAATTCCACTCATTGGAATCGCAGACATAACGCGAGAGGTAATATTGGAACGCTCTAAGGCATCTCGCATCGCAAGCGCATTCATCACAGTGGCCAGCATTCCCATGTGGTCACCCGTAACGCGATCGAGGCCCGCTGCATTTAGCGCTGCACCTCGGAACAAATTGCCACCACCAATAACCAAACCCACTTGAACCCCAATTCCAACAAGCTGACCTATTTCTAAAGCCATCTTGTCGAGAACTTTGGGATCGATACCAAAGCCTTCACTGCCCATCAACTCTTCACCACTGAGCTTAAGTAGAATTCTTTTGTATTTTTTATCACGTTTTGTTGGCATAAGTTTATCCAAAAAGAAAGTCCTGAGAAGAGAATTCGAAAAGTCGGGTATTCTAACAGCAAGACGGGGCGAGTGCGACAACACTCACCCCGTTAAGGAGACTATTTTGATGAGCTTTACAGAGAGGTTGTTAAATACCCCTCAAAACCCAAATAAATAATATGAGACTTTGCCTGAAAGCAAAAAATCTTTCGTGTAAAGGTCTCAATATAGATTTACTTAGCTGCTTCTACCTGAGCAGCAACTTCACTGGCAAAGTCAACACTTTCCACTTCAATGCCTTCACCCACCTCAAAACGAATAAAACGTTTTACAGTAGCGCCAGCTTGCTTAGCTAATTCACCCACAGATAACTCAGGGTTTTTAACAAAAGGCTGCTCAACTAAGCTGTTCTCTTTCAAGAACTTCTTAATGCGGCCACCCATCATTTTTTCGACGATTTCAGCTGGCTTACCCGCCATATCTGGTTGAGCCTTGATCACATCCTTTTCTTTCTCCAAAATCTCTGGGGACATTTCATCGGCAGTAACAACCTGAGGATTCACAGCGGCAACATGCATCGCAATATCCTTAGCCAACTCATCATTGCCACCCTCTAGCTGAGTTAAAACAGCAATGCGATTGTTAGAGTGCACATAGGCACCTACAACACCACCTTCCAACAACTCAATTCGGCGAACAGAGATATTCTCACCAATTTTTTGCACAAGCGCTTCGCGAGCAGCCTCTAAATCGCCCGCCATTAGCTCACTAACATCGGTTTGCTTATCAGTAAATGCTTTATTGGCAACAATAGCAACAAACCCTAAAAAGCCATCATCACGAGCCACAAAGTCTGTTTCAGAATTCACTTCAACAACAACAGCATAAGCGTTGTCATCGGCAACACGCACAGCAACAACACCATCCGCAGCGGTACGGTCAGCTTTTTTTGCCGCCTTGAGGCCACTGGCCTTACGAAGATTTTCAATTGCCAACTCAATATCGCCACCGGCTTCAGCCAAGGCTTTTTTACACTCCATCATTCCCAAGCTAGTGCGCTCGCGAAGCTCTTTTACCATTGAAGCAGAAACTGCTGTCATGATCTCACCCTCTTTCGTTCTTTTATCAATTTACGGTTTAAAAAAAGGCCATAGAGGTGCTGAATATCCTACAGCTTCTATGGCCCCGTTGTTCAAGCCTTAAATACTAAGGCTTCTAAACGATATAATTTGTTACGCTTCAGCAGTATCGCCATTTGCTGGTGAGTCAACCTCAACAAATTCATCTTTATTAGGTACTGCTTGAGTACCCGCGCCTTCAATACACGCATCAGCAATAGCTGTAGCATAGAGTTTGATCGCGCGGATAGCATCATCATTGCCTGGAATAACATAATCGATGCCTTGAGGATCACTATTGGTATCAACAATACCGATAACAGGGATGCCCAGTTTGTTTGCTTCATTAACAGCAATACGCTCATGCTCAACATCGATAACAAATAAAGCATCTGGCAATCCGCCCATATCTTTAATACCACCAATGGACAGCTCTAGCTTTTCCATTGCCCGGCGACGCATTAGTGCTTCTTTCTTAGTTAACTTATCAAAAGTACCATCTTGGCTTTGCGTTTCCAGATCGCGGTAACGACGAATCGAGGCGCGGATCGTTTTATAGTTGGTTAACATACCACCCAACCAACGGTGACTGACATAAGGCTGACCTGCGCGCTGAGCCTGCTCTTTGATGGTTTTTTGCGCCGCGCGCTTAGTACCTACCATCAGAATTTTCTTTTTCTGAGAAGCCATGGTTTTAACCACACCCAACACTTCATTAAAGGCAGGTACGGTTTGCTCGAGGTTGATAATGTGGATTTTATTGCGGTCGCCAAAGATGTATTGACCCATTTTAGGGTTCCAATAGCGAGTTTGGTGGCCAAAGTGGACACCGGCTTGTAGCATATCGCGCATGCTGACTGATGACATATTTCTATCCTGTATTGGGTTAGGCCTCCATATACCCCGAACAATCAACCCCGATTTGCTGTAAGTAGCACAACCAGAGCACCCAGATTGACGTGTCGGTATATGTGTGACGGTTAGTAAAATAGTAAAAAACGACTTTCAATACAAAGTATTTACAATGCTCACAAAATCGCGGGGCGCTTTATACCATATAAGAGGGTATTTTAAAAGGTATTAATTAGGGTCTGGACACAATTCATGACCACGCCTGCTGGAGGCAAGAGCACAGCAATAACAAGCTGAATGGCCAAGTCCGCAAAAGCTATTAACTCAAAAGCGCTGGGTAGTTTACAATGTGCCTCTATTCACAACAGATTCTGCTTTCATCAAAGAACGACAACAATTATGGTAACCATTAAAACACCCGAAGAAATTGAAAAAATGCGTATAGCTGGACGTATGGCAGCCGAAGTGCTTGAAATGATAGGACCTTATGTCAAACCAGGCATCAACACAGCAGAGCTGGATAAAATATGCCATGACTACATTGTCAATGAACAAAAAGCGATTCCCGCCTGCCTAGGCTATAGAGGATTTCCCAAATCTATCTGCACCTCGGTCAATCATGTAATTTGTCACGGCATTCCCTCTGAAAAGAAAATTTTAAAAAATGGTGACATTATCAATATTGATGTTACCGTTATTTACGAAGGCTATCACGGCGACACCAGTAAAATGTATTTTGTTGGAGACAAAGCAAGTCATGCTGAACGCTTAGTCAAGGTGACGCAGGAGTGTCTTTACAAAGGTATTGCTCTTGTCAAACCCGGCACCAAGCTCGGTGATATTGGTCACGTTATTCAAAGCCATGCAGAATCCAACTACTACTCAGTAGTTCGAGAATATTGCGGTCATGGTATTGGCAGCACCTTTCACGAGGACCCTCAAGTTTTGCATTATGGTAAACCAGGAAGTGGAATGACTCTTCAAGCAGGCATGTGCTT
>JBNKUQ010000044.1:0-25071 GCA_050298695.1 Cellvibrionaceae bacterium | reverse complement strand
ACTTTGTTGAGCAAGTCATTGATATATCCGCTTTTGATGGTGAAGTGATTCAGGTGCGTTTTGCGTTTGATACGGTTGACGCTGCCCTCAACAATTTTGAAGGTTGGGTTATTGATGATATTCGTATCGATGGTTCTCCTTTGTTGGGTAACCTGGCACCTGTTGCCAACGCTGGTGGCCCTTATAACAATGCTTTTGGGCAGCCAACCGTATTGGATGCTTCTGGCTCATATGATCCAGAAGGTCAGTCTTTATCTTATTCTTGGAGTTTTGGTGATGGCAGCACCGGCATAGGCCAAACCCCCATCCATACCTACGCAAGCACGGGTACTTACACGGTTCTCTTAACCGTTAATGACGGAGAGTTAACTTCTACACCGATTACAACGACGGTAGTGGTTGAATTGCCCGTAGCAGATGTTGGTGGCCCCTACTCTGGAGAGGTAAACCAAGCGATAAACTTTGATGGATCAGGTTCGTTTGGGGTGTCGGGACAGACCTTAAATTTTTCCTGGGATTTTGGTGATGGCAATACAGCGACAGGTGTTATTCCAAGTCATAGTTATGATGAGCCAGGAAATTATGTGGTTACTTTGATCGTTGATGACGGTTATGAGCCATCTGGGCCTTCAACTACCAGTGTCTCTGTCGTTGCTGTTTCGGTACCCAATATCCCGCCAACCATTGGCTCCATTGTAGCGACCCCTTCTGTAATATTGGACAACGGGTCTAGCCAATTGGCTGTTGTAGCAAATGACCCCGATGGCGGTCCAACGCCGCTAACTTACAACTGGATTGTGCCAACCGGTATGGGCAGTTTGGATAATGCAGGTAGCGTAAATCCAATCTTTACGCCAGCCGATGTGGATAGTGATACTAATGTGACAATTACGGTTGAAGTGAGCGATGGTCTTGCTGTTGTCAGTAATAACGTTGTTGTTACCGTACAAGATGCAGAGAGCACTGGCGAAACGCTGTTAGATGGTAATTTCGATGATGGCAACCTGTTGGGTTGGAGTATTGTGGATCAGGGCAGTAATAACGGCCCCTCTGCATGGTCCGCAGAAGCGGGTAGCCTGGTTCAGTCCAGCAATATCCATTCTGGCCCCATTAACCCCGCGGATTTGAATAAGCTAGGGACTTATTTGCACTACGATGCTGGAAATGCCTGGACGGATTACCATGCTAGTTTTACCTTGCGTTCAGAGGATGACGATGGGCTAGGCTTTATGTTCCGGGTGCAAGATAGCGACAATTACTATCGTTTTGCTTGGAACAGTTCGCGCGCCTATCGTCGTCTTGAAAAGCGAGTGAATGGTGTATCGACTTTATTGGACAGTGATACGGCAGCGTACGTTAGGGGTGAAACCTACAATGTTGATGTGTTTGTAGAAGGTTCTTCTATCGAAATCCAAATTAATGGCGAGCTGGTTTTGCAAGCCAGTGATGCTGATCTGGCTTATGGTTCAGTTGCTTTCTATACCTGGGCTAATGCAGGTAGTATTTTCGATAATTTATTAGTAGAAACATTGGCGAATACTAATCTCGCGCCTGTGATTAGTTCAGTCAATGCTACGCCTAGCGATATTTTGGATACGGAAACCAGTACCTTAGTTGTTGTTGCGGCTGACCCGGATAATGCTCCCGATGCTTTAAGTTACAACTGGAGTGTACCTGCTGGGATGGGTGTTATCGACAATCCTGGTAGTGCGAATGCGATATTTACCCCCGCTAATGTGATCGGTGATACACCGGTAACAATAACGGTGACTGTCAGCGATGGGTTTGATAGCGTATCCGATACAGTTGTCGTTAATGTGCAGGATGCTGGTGACACAGGTGGAGTCCATTTAGATGAAAATTTTGATAGTGGTGATCTAACAGGCTGGAGTAGTGTGGATCAGGGCAGTAATAGTGGCCCTTCTGCGTGGTCGGCAGAAACGGGTAGCCTGGTTCAGACCAGCAATATCCACTCTGGTCCAATTGACCCTGCTGACTTGAATAAGTTAGGGACTTATTTGCACTACGATGCGGGAATTGCTTGGACCAACTATCAGGCCAGTTTCACCTTGCGTTCAGAGGATGACGATGGCTTAGGCTTTATGTTCCGGGTGCAAGATAGCGATAATTACTATCGTTTCGCTTGGAATAGTTCGCGCTCCTATCGCCGCCTTGAAAAGCGAGTAAATGGCGTATCGATTTTATTGGATAGTGATACCCTAGAGTATGTCGAGGGGCAGACCTACAATGTCAATGTGTCAGTGATAGGCTCCGTTATCGAAGTTCGAATTGATGGCGAGCTGATATTGCAGGCCAATGACACAGACTTAGCTTATGGTTCGGTTGCTTTTTACTGTTGGGCTAACTCAGGTAGTGTCTTTGACGATTTAGTTGTTGAGGCCCAGTAAGCCATCCTATTAACTCGGCGGTTAAATAGGCCAAGAATGATTTATTTAACCGTCCCTTAAATGGTGAGGCTTTAGTCAGAGAGTTTATAAGCGCTGTCCGTTTCTGCTGGAAAATAAACTACGGCTTTTTCTTTCTTGGAATGCCCAATTTTTGTCTTCGTTCCCACAAGCACTTACGGCTGACGCCTAGTTTCTTTGCCAGCTCTGTTTCGCTCATGCTATTTTCATTTTCTAAAACAAAGCGTTGAAAGTAGTCTTCCAAGGATAAGTCGGGTTCAGTTTGATCAACATGTTTCGTCTGCGCTAATGCTGTGTCGCTTGTTGTCGAAGCACTCTCGTGAAAAGTTGATGTGTTGATAGCCAGTATATGTCGATCGATTTCTTTGCTGTCCTCACACAAAATAACTGCGCGTTGAATGGCATTTTCTAGCTCTCGTACATTACCTGGCCAGTGATAACTATTAATGGCATCTTCGGCGCTACTGGAGAGTGTAAGCACATCCTTATTATAAGTTTCGCAATAGCGAGTAATAATGTTGTTGGCGAGATTAATAATATCTTCTCCGCGGTCGCGTAACGGGGGCATTTGTAGCTGAATCACATTGAGGCGAAAAAATAAATCTTCACGGAACAGACCATCGCGACAGCGTTGACCTAAGTCCCTGTGGGTTGCAGCAATTAAGCGAATATTCACTTTTTGTGTTTTCACGGAGCCAACGGGTCTCACTTCACCTTCTTGTAACACTCGTAACAATCGCGCTTGTGCTTCCATGGGCAGCTCGCCGATTTCATCAAGAAACAATGTGCCTCCATCGGCAGCAACAACCAATCCTTCCCTCGGTGCGTCTGCGCCGGTAAAGGCCCCTTTTTCATGGCCAAATAATTCTGATTCAATTAACGTGTCGGGGATGGCCGCACAGTTGATGCTAATCAATGCGTTATTAGCGCGTTTGCTTTGCGTGTGTATGGCTCTTGCGCTTAACTCCTTTCCGGTACCTGTCTCACCATTGATCAGAACAGTGGCATCGGTAGGTGCCACTTGTTCGATGCGTCGGTAGAGGTCTTGCATAATGGGGCTATTGCCTATCATGCCATTGGCTTGAGTGGTTTTCGGTTGAGTTTTGCTGCTAACAATGGTGCTTTGTTCTTGTAAAATTCGTTTGACCGTGGCTGTCATTTCATCGTGGTCAAAGGGTTTGGCGATATAGTCGATTGCTCCCATGCGCATCGCATCCACAGCAGAGCGCAGGCTGGCGTAGCTAGTCATGATTAATACGGGGGTACTGCCTGCAAGCTGGATTAAGTCGGTTCCTGGCTCCCCTGGCAGCCGAAGGTCGCTAATAATTAAATCCATATTCTCTAAATTGTGTTTGGAGGTGGCTTCTTTCACCGAGCCGGCATCGCGGACATCATATCCATGGCGCTCAAGGAGTTTGCGTAGGGCCATGCGAATAATGGCTTCATCTTCAACAATTAGGATTTTATTCATAAAACAACAAATTAGTTTGGGAGTATCACTCCTGGGGGTTAAGCCAAGAGCGGTAATTGTATCGTAAAACAGGTTCCGCGACCTTGTGCAACTGGACTCGTGACGTGAATATTGCCATGGTGCTCTTCGATGATGCTAAAGACCACGGCTAAACCAAGCCCTGTGCCTTTACCGGTATCTTTGGTGCTGAAGAAGGGTTCCATAATATGTTTGATGTGTTCTTTAGCGATACCGGTGCCCTCATCAATAATATCGATTTCCAGCCGATCTTCCTCGGTTCTACTGGTTAAGGTAACCGAGCAGTATTCTGGACTTGCATCGTTGGCATTGCCCAGTAAATTTACAAAGACTTGTATTAAACGTTGGCTATCGCCCCAGATACGCGCTTCGCTATCAATGGTATTGCGGTATTCCACGGGTTTGCGCTCGCGTTGCAATGAAAGTAGCTGAATGGCTTCGTTCGCACATTCGTAAATATTAACTTGTTGAAAGTCCTCGCGGGAATATTTGCCTGTATGCGCAAAGGTTACTAGGGATTGCACAATACGGCTAATACGCTCCGTTTGTGACAAAATGGCATCGGCCGTTTCTATGCGCTCGTCTTCACTGTCTTCATAACGCAGGTTTTGCGCGAGGCAGGCAATACCAGTAACAGGGTTACCAATTTCATGGGCAACACCTGCGGCTAGGCGACCAATGGAAGCTAGGCGAGTATTGTGCATCAGTTCCTGCTCCATTAGCTGAATACTGGTGAAGTCTTCGATCAAGATAACTTGTCCATCCACGCGTTGTCCCGAGATTTTTTTCAAGGCTGATTTGTGTAGACGATACCAATGGGTATTACCGTCGTGGTCTACCGATTCGCGATTGATATGGGTTTGTAAGTCATTGGCAAAGTCACTAATGAGTTTCCCCCAGGGTTCTGGCAAGTCTCTTAAATTAGAACCCGTGACTTCCGCTCCTGTGATACCCGTGATATCGCTCATCGCATTATTCCAAAGCAAGATTTCATCATCGAGTCCAATTGAGCAAATGGCGATGGGCAATTCCATTAAGGTGTTGCGGTGGTGTATACGTAGTTGGTTAACATCCGCCGTTAGACCCTGCATTTTATGACCCAGTCGCTCCAGCCGACTTTCCATTAAATTAATGTCGACAACTTCGGTTGTGGAGGGCAAGCGATAGGGAAAATGCTTATCAATAATGTCCGATGCTAAGGAATGCCCCAGTAAACCGGAGAGATTAGTACGAATGCGAGTGCGCAGACGTCTGAGTGCATAAGGACGGGTTTCACTCTCTGTAAGTTGCAAAAAGTGTAAGGCGCGATTCACTTCTTTTTGTGCCGCGCTATCACCGATGCTAATGGCCAATTTCTCTTTAAACTCTCTGACTGATTTAACATCTAGCACTCGACGAAAGGGGTGACTGAGTTCATCTTCGGCGCAGACTTCGGCATGATAGCGCTCTTCATCACTCATGGGGGTGATATAGGAGACAAAAATAAATAAAGTAACATTTAAGGCAATGGAAATCAGTGTTAGATTTTCCCAGGCGGGAATCCCTGACGTAATTGCAATATTGACGAGGGGTAGAGTGATGTAGTCCCAGTCAAATAACATAGGTAGTGTCAGGCCAACTAACCAAACTAATGTGCCTGCAATAATGCCCACATAAAAGCCAAAGCGATTAGCTCTTGGCCAGTAATTAATAGCGACAACCCCCGGGATAAATTGTAAGGCTTGTACAAAGGCTAGTAGCGCCAAATCCATCAGCGAATAACGATGATTGAACCAAAGGTAAAGCAAATAGCTAATTAGTGTGATGACGATAATAAGTAGTCGCCGTAACCAACGTAACTGCGCATAAATATCTTTTTGCGTTTGTAGGCGTAATAAGGGTAACAGCCACTGATTAAGTACCATGGTTGCCAAGGATAATATCGACACGATCAATGCGCCCGATGCCGCAGAGAGGCCGCCAACCCAAGCAATCAAGGTAATGATAGGTGCGTTAGAAAATTGTGGAACGCCTAAGGTGAAATAAGAAATTGGAAAAGGGACATCCAGCTCAAATCCAGCCCATAATATTGGGAAGATGGGAATGGCCATAAATAATAAAAATAAGGGAAACGCCCAGCTCAGCAAGCGCGCTACTTGATTGATGGACTGATCCATTTGGCTCATATGAAAAATATGTGGCATTAACACCCCGGTCGCAATAAAAACTAATAACAGCGTATGGGAAGAGGAGTCTTGTTGAGGTGCATGAAGGCGTGCTAAGTACTCCCCATTTTCCAATAGCCAATTGTCGAGTCCGTTAAAACCACCAAAGACATTGTAGATGGCAAATAGGCCAACCGTCATGAGCGCAACGACTTTGACTACAGACTCAAAGGCCATGGTGGTCACTAAAGATTTATATTGACTATAACCTGCCCCAAAAATCATACAAAAAGCAGTGATCAATAAACAATAAAACAAAGCAAAGCTATTTCGTTGTTGTTTCCATTCCGTATTTTCCAGTGACTGATTGGGAAAATCTTGAGTCAGTAGTAATAATGTGTCCGCAACAGCCTGAACCTGTAGTACGAGTAAGGGAATAATCGATAAAAAGATAAATAGTGTGGCTAAACTACCCGCTAATTGGCTGTGATAACGGAACACTAATAAGTCGGCGATGGAGCGTAATTGGAAGCGCTGACAGAGTTCGGCAAGAGGCGCTTGAATAATGGGAGCAAAAAGAAAAAAAGCTCCCGTTCCCATGTAATATGCCATGGCGCCATAGCCAAACTGATAAGCTAAGTCGACCACGCCATAAAAAGCCCAGGCGCTAAAAAAAATCCCCAATGACAATATATAAGTAATAGGGTGGTTAGTAATACTTTTGGGTATCCAGCCATTGTTTGCTGCATAGGCAATAACAAACAATATCACCAGATAGGATACGCCAAGTAGAACAATATGATTGAGGTCAAAAATCATTTAGGCAGTTTTGTTGTATTTTTGTAGTAGGTAGGCACCAATAATAATCATTACCCAAATAATAAAAGGCTTATACCAAGAGCCAGATGGGGAGATGATCCAATTAAACAAAGTCGGAGCAAAAATATAGCCAAGCAGGAGGGTAAACAGTAAAAATTTCTGATTGTTCACGTTAGCCCCGATGAGATAATGAATAAAGCATTCGATATTACGCATCTGTTGTATAGGGTGCAAGCTAGTGCTGAATGCATTTCTAAAAATGCTAGTTTTTAGAGAGGCCTTCATTTTATGAGGTAAATGATAGGAAGTGATAATATTGTTGAGCTGTCACTTGATAACATCGTAATCAATACCTTTGTATGATTAACTGTTGCACTCTATAAAATCAATAATAAAGAGGGCGGTTATGTTTCGTTTTGTTTGCAAATGTATTTTTCCAATATTTATGATCTTTCTTGCGTCAAGTGGTATTGCTGAATCCACTGCCCAAGATCAAACTAGCAGTAACTCCACCAGTGGGCCAATGTATTTTCATAGCTATGTCAAGGACGCTGCTGACTGTTCGATGTTGATAGCACGTAAAGGGATTGTTTTTGGAGAAAATATCGCGAGTCCTGCTGCAACTTGTCCCGATGCTTATGCGTGGAAATCTTTTATGGATGCGATTCAAGCAGGGTTTTGGATCAACTGGGCCAACGATGAAACGATTTGGGTATCTACACCAAAACCATTGTGCAGTAGTACCCGTGATGTCGACTGTTGCTTTGTTGATCCGAAAGGCAAGCAGCAAGTGGGTTACCGAAATAGTGCAGGAAAAATTGTTAAACCAGGCGATATTGGCGGGCCGGGTGAAAACTGCCCTTATATCCCGGGTGATTGGGGTGGTGCGGATGAAACAACCTTTGCGGGTGCCAAGGCGCAAACTTCACATAACACGACTTTTTTGCACCGGTTTAATCCAGCCCGTATCGCACGACAGCGCGAGGTCGAAGTGGTTTATCGCAATGATGCATTCACGCGTTATACCGTTGCAGCTAATATTTATTCCTTGGTTGGGCTTAAACAGTTATTTCAGTCGACAGCGGGAGAAGCCGCAAATAGTGCGCCTTATCGCCCAACGGGACAGGGAATTAATTACCCTTCCGATGCACTAATGTTTAAAGTCGATTGGATTCCCGAATACACGATGTTAGAACTCGGCTATGTTCGCGATCATGATAATAATCCGAAGACGCCACCTCAAAATCCTGAGGCACCCTACATCACGATGAAGATAAGAACGCCTGCTTCAGATAAAAAAAGTACAGACCCCTATCAGGAAGAAACCTATTATTTGGCAGCCGTTACCGGAGCATCAAAAGCTTTACCGAACTGGCATTGGTTTGCGTTTGAGCATGTCAGTAATTTAGGGCGTTGTGACTATACGGGCTGTAATGACAGTTACGGTTTTAAAACAGCCGTTACGATTAAAGCGCCAGATTGGACAGAAAAAAATAATAAAACCATGACCTTCCAATCCAATTTTATTCGTCCACATACCGAGTCTGATCAGTTGCAAGATGGTAGTGATTTATTTGTTCGGGGCAAAGTCTATCCATCAGGTGTTATGCAAAAAGAGTTAGTAGGTTTGTTTGCAAAACTGAAAATTGGCACCGGTACCGAGAAAAAAGTCAACCCAGATATGCCGAGTCAACAAGATCCCGCCTGGCAAAGTTATCGTCTCAAAGGTACACAAACCCAGTACTATATGAATGATGGTTATTCAACCATTGTGGGAGCATCGATTACAGAGGGTGGTTTTGTTAATACGGCATCGTGTATGAGTTGTCATGTGCAAGCCGGTGTTGGCGCAGATGGCACGGCGAGTACCAGTGTGGGTGCAACGGGAAGGCTTAACCTCGACGGTTTAGGGAAGGTGGTTACTGGGGCTCCCTATACCGGTGATTACTACATTCGTGGTAGTAATGAGGTAAGGACAGCGCGTACCGATTTTGTTTGGGGTATTTTATTTGCCCAATAAGTTAAGAATTTCCTTGGCCGCATCAAGCGCTTGAGTGGGGGCGCTTTGGTTATTTTTATTGTTGGAGATTCAATAAATGGATACTAGTTCGTATTAGATAATGGTAGCGGGCCAGCTTGTGTTGGCACTTTATGTCTTTGCCAATGTAGTGTTGCCCACGCGAGTAACTCCTCACAGTTTACTTGATCGAGTTCATCTATGGGAGGGGGGTGGTTTAAGAAGCGTAGTGCGATAAGTAGATTGCTGGCGGCATTTTGGTTATCAATGGGGGTTGCCTTTGTTTGTTTGCTTAATTTATCCCCGTCTTTCCCGAGCACCAAGGGGGTATGGCCGTACTCCGGCAGGGTTAACTGGTGGCTACAGACTTGGTTCAATAATAGGTGTAAGTAGCGTTGGCGGCTGGTGGAGTCGATAAGGTCGTGACCACGTATGACATGGGTGATGTTTTGAAAGCGATCATCGACCACAACGGCTAGTTGGTAGGCAAACAAGCCATCTTTCCGGCGAATAATAAAATCGCCACTATGCTCTAGCGGGTACGATTGTTCGCCGAGATAGAGGTCGATGAACGATGCTGCTTCAGCAGTTTCATGGCTTGTTAGCTGGTCGGTCCTGAGTCGAATGGCGCTCACCTCTTCTGGCCTTGGCGCCGATTTTAAGCAATGGCCATCGTAGCGTCCTCCTAAATCCAGAATACGTTGGCGGTTGCAGCTACAGGGGTAGGTCTTGTCTTTGAGTTGATCTAGGGCGCTTTGATAGGCTTCAAGTCGAGTGCTTTGGTAGAGTACGTCTTTATCCCAAAATAGGTGGTGCGCTTCTAAAGAATGCAAGATACTATCTGCTGCTCCTCTTTCAGCTCGTGGCGGGTCGATGTCTTCCATTCTAAGTAACCAAGCCCCCTGGTTGGCCTTAGCGTCTAAGTAGCTAGCGAGAGCGGCGACCAGTGAGCCAAAATGTAAGCGTCCAGTAGGAGAGGGAGCGAAGCGTCCAATATAAGGTTGTCTGGGAGTATCTTGGTTGGTATTGAAGTCTGCCACGATTGTTTCAGGCTTGGGAGATCAGGGGAAGAGCATGCGTCTCACATGCTCTTTGGTAAATTTATGCACCCACTTGTTTTTCTTTGATCTCAGCCAAGGTTTTGCAATCAACGCAAAGTGTGGCAGTGGGTCGTGCTTCTAAGCGACGAATACCAATTTCAACACCACAGGCCTCACAATAACCGTAGTCGTCAGCATCGATCTGCTCGATAGTTTTATCAATTTTTTTGATCAATTTTCGTTCGCGGTCGCGGGTGCGAAGTTCCAGGCTGAACTCCTCTTCCTGGCTGGCTCGGTCCGCAGGGTCAGGAAAGTTTGCCGCTTCATCACGCATATAGGTCATGGTGCGGTCTACTTCTTCCATTAATTCATTTTTCCAGGAGACGAGCAGGTTCTTGAAATGTTCGCGTTGTTCGGCATTCATGTACTCCTCCCCCTTTTTTTCTTTGTAGGGTTCGAAGCCGCTTAGTGTCAGCGTTGCATTGCTATTTGGCATATGCTGTATCTCTTGTTGATCTTGTTTGAGTGACCTTGAGTTAAAAGTCCACCTAAAAACAGGTAAGAAAATTAACGGGCCGGGAAATTACCAGATATTTTCTCTACATGCCAGCAGTTTTTATTTCTGCTCAGAGGCCTATTATGGTGCTTAATTGGAGGAAAACAATACATATGAAAGATTAAATTGCTCTAATTGATAGGGCTTGAGAGCGATAGTTTGGCATAATAAAGAGTGCTTTATATGCACTTTTTTAGGAAGTTTTTTATGCAGTATGTCCCGTCATTGCAGGTTGGAACACTCTTACGCCGTTATAAACGCTTTTTGGCGGATGTCGAATTGCCTGGTGGGGAGCGGGTGACCATGCATTGTCCAAATACGGGTTCTATGAAAAATTGTATTGTTGAGGGCAGCCCCTGTTGGTTCTCGTTATCAGATAATCCCAAACGTAAGTATCCCTATACTTGGGAAATTGCGACAACGCCTACAGGGCTCGCTAGTATTAATACGGGGAGGGCGAATGCACTCGTAAAAGAAGGGATCCAGAAGGGCTTAATCAGTGAATTACAAGGCTATGACCAACTGCAAACAGAGGTTAAATATGGCAATGAAAATAGTCGTATTGATATTTTGTTATCGTCGTCAGATCGTTCCTCCTGCTATGTCGAAGTGAAAAGTGTGACGCTTGGAGAGGCGGGCGGTAAAGGTTATTTCCCTGATGCGGTGAGTCAGCGTGGAACCAAACATTTGCGGGAGCTAATGTTGATGTGTCAGCAGGGCAATCGGGCGGTACTCTTTTTTTGTGTTCAGCACACGGGTATTGAGCAAGTAGCCCCCGCTGATAGTATTGACCCGGTTTATGGCAAAACATTGAGAGAGGCGATGGAAGTGGGCGTTGAGGTGATTGCTTATGGCGCTACGATAACACCAGAAGCCATCCGTTTAGAGCGTTCTTTGCCGTTTGTGCTTCCTGCCAGTAATTAGTCGGCCCTGAAAAAAGCCAAGGAGGGCTTTTTTCAGGGTTAATTAATAGTTGTCAAGAAAGCGAGGCGTGATAAGTTTTTTATTGGATGAGTTGCGGTAGAGGCTTGAGTCGCGGTTTTTTCTACGTTGTTCTGATGCTTCATTCATGAGTTTAATCCAGCGGCGGTTCTCTTCTAAAACTTCAGGTGTGATACATTTAGCGTCATCTACTGGTGCTTCTTCTTCGCTCATTCGAGGTTCCTGTTGGGTTATAAAACTAGCTAATGCTTATTGTAGCACTCTGTTATTATTGCGCAGCTGTTAAGTATTCATCTTAAAGTTAATTATTCAAAAAAAATGTATATCGATTAAAAATATGGATCCACTCACACAAGGTGTCGTCGGCGTGGTTGCGACGCAGCAGACGGCGGTTCGCAAACACTTTCTAACGGCGAGTTGTCTAGGCTTGCTGTCTGGTATGGCCCCCGACTTGGATATTTTGATTCGTTCCAGTGCCGACCCATTGCTTGCTTTGGAATATCATCGTCAGTTCACTCATTCCCTTTTTTTTATTCCGATTGGTGGGCTTATTTGTGCCGCTGTTCTGTACTATTTATTTGCCAAAAGGCAGGGGCTTAGTTTCAAACGAAGTTATTTCTATTGTGTGCTTGGCTATGGTACGCATGGTTTATTGGACTCTTGCACTACCTATGGGACACAGTTGTTTTGGCCACTGACCGATATGCGAGTGGCTTGGCATACAGTTTCTATCATCGATCCTTTGTATACCTTGCCGCTATTGCTACTTGTTGTTATTGCCGCGGTCAAGCGCAGCCGAAGAGTTGCTCACTTGGCTTTGGCTTGGATCGTGTTGTATAGCATTATTGGTGTGGTGCAGCGGGAACGGGCGGAAACAGCAGGTTTGCAGTTAGCGCTTGAGCGTGGGCATCAACCCGTGACACTAGAAGCCAAACCGAGTTTTGCTAATCTTATTGTTTGGAAAATAGTGTATAGCACCGGCACGCATTACTACGTGGATGCCGTTCGCGTTGGTCTAAGAAAAACAATTTACGAGGGAAGCTCCATTGCCAAGTTGAATGTTGAGAGCTCTTTTCCTTGGTTGGATCTTAACTCGCAACAAGCTGTGGATATTGAGCGTTTTCGTTGGTTTTCTAATGGCTATTTAGCGGTATCTCCTGAAAACCCTAACCGCATTATCGATATGCGATATTCGCTGTTGCCAAATCAAATCAATGGTTTGTGGGGAATTGAATTGGATCCTAAGCAGGATAAAAATGCTCACGTAGAATTTGTGCCTAATCGGCGGCGCAGTTCTAATTCCTTTAATCAGTTGTGGAATATGATAACAGGCAATCAATAATGACAATGGCAGAAAAAATACAATCACTTTATCAACAATATGGCGAGTTGGATGGCATATCCATTGAGTGCCAAAAAGAATTAATAGCCATTGGTGTTGTGAATAAAGCCGCACGCGCCGAGATCTTTTTGCAAGGTGCGCAAATTACTGGCTATCAACCCCATGGTAAGAAGCCCGTTTTATTTTTAAGCGAGCAATGTCAATATCAAGAGGGGACATCATTGCGAGGGGGTATTCCTATTTGCTGGCCTTGGTTTGGTGATGTAAGAAAAAATGATGAGAGTATTCAGCAACAGTTAGTCGATATAGCTTCTATCTCTGCCCACGGCTTTGTTCGCGATAAAGAGTGGTTGTTGACAGATATACATATTCAAAATGATGCGTTAACAGTGCTCACTCTAGAATATGATATTGATCCGCAAACGTACCCAGCATGGCCATTCTCCGCTAGGCTTTCATATACCATCTCTATCGGTAAAACCTTAACTGCTGTATTGAGTATTCATAATACCGGGCAAGCGGCTTTTGTCTTTAGTGGAGCATTGCATAGTTATTTTTTGGTGGATAATATCAGTGATGTCAGTATTTCTGGTTTGGAGCAATGCCGCTATATTGATGCCTTACAAGATTGGCAATCCTATCAGCAACAAGGCGAGCTTTCTATTGATAAGGAAACGGATCGTATTTACCTTTTGCAACAAGAGTCCATGCCCATCAGTATTAGAGATAAACAGCGGAAAATAACGATTAACAGCGTAGGTAGCCGCAGTGCTGTTGTTTGGAATCCGTGGATTGAAAAATCACAAGGTTTATCACAATTTGCCGATGACGATTACAAAAAAATGCTGTGTATTGAAACAGCAAATGCTTGTGATAATGTTATCTGTCTTGAGCCGGGACAGCAGCATAGTTTGGGTGTGATGTTGGAAGTTTAGGGTATTTATTTTTGTTGGCGAATAATATATTCGATAGCCCGTTCTGCCGCGAGCAGACCCACGCTAGCAGTAATCATTGTTGACGCGCCATAGCCGCCGCGACAATCCAACTTTTCACCACTATTGATAAATTGTTTTGTCGAGCAAGTTTCTCCTTTGTCGTCGGGGTAGGTCATATTTTCTGTGGAATAAATGGCTTCAACACCAAAAGGTTGATTAGTATCGCGACTAAAGTGATGTCGGCGGCGTAAATTGTTTCGCGTTTTAATAAAAAGTGGATCGCCTGGTGTTTTGTAGAGATCGCTGTAAGTAATTTTAGTGGGATCTTTTTTGCCCCCAGATGACCCTGTGGTAATAATGCCAATATTATTTTTTTTACAGAAGCCAATTAGCTCAGCTTTATCGATGGCATTATCAATGGCGTCGATAACAACACAATAATCCGCTGTAATGTAGGTGCTGATGTTCTCTTTATCGAGAAAATCATCAATGATACTGACGTTAATATGAGGGTTAATGGCCTCCAGGCGCTCGCGCATGATTTTCGTTTTTGATTGGCCTATGGTATGTGTTTGGGTATGAATTTGTCGGTTGCTATTGGTAATACAAATATCGTCCATATCCATTAAGGTAATATTTCCCAATCCGGAACGAGCGAGCGCTTCGGCTGTCCAGGAGCCAACCCCGCCAATACCAATAATGAGCACGTGACTTTCTTTTATTTTGCTAAAAGCATTACGTCCGTAGAGGCGGATGATTCCGCTAAAACGCTGTTCCCATTCATTCTCGCTATTCATGAATACCTTGTTCTGATATAAAAAGTTCCAATACAAAAAGCTCCGATATAAAAAAGGCGAGATGTAAAGCATCTCGCCTCGGCGATAAAACCCTGATTATATTTTAAAAGGCAACACGCTTATAAGGGCGATAGTCAGGTTCCCAGAAGTTTTTCTCAATAGCTCCGACAATGTCTTCATCACTGACTTCGGGCGTCATACCATCTGCAATGGCTTGTTTGTAGACCGCTTGCGCAATAAACTTACTCACATTACGAATATCATTGAGGTTTGGTAGTAACTCTTCGTTCTTGTTATGTGTGGCCGCATATTCAGCCAGTGCGTAGCTAGATGCCATCAGCATATTATCCGTGACGCGACTGGCTTTACTTGCTACAACACCAAGTCCAATTCCAGGGAAAATATAACTATTGTTACATTGAGAAATAGGGTAGCTCTTACCATTAAGCTCCACAGGATTAAAAGGACTACCCGTTGCCACGATAGCATTACCATTCGTCCATTTTAATATATCTTCAGGTAGTGCTTCTACTTTTGACGTTGGGTTTGACAGTGGTAACACAATCGGGCGAGCAGTGTTTTCTTGCATTTGCTTAATAATTTCTTGTGTAAACAAACCAGCTACCGTAGAAACGCCAACAATAACCGTGGATTTCGAATGGGCAACGGTTTCTGCTAGGCTGGGAGTATCAGCGGAAATCCCCCATTCCTGTAGACGATCATCAGATTGACACAGGCGTAGTTGGAAATCTTTAAGCCCGCTCATACTGCCAATCACTAGGCCGCGGCTATTGATCATAAAGATTTGCTTGCGGGCCTGGGTATCGGTGAGCCCTTCAGAAACCATTTGTGCCACTATTTGCTCAGCAATGCCACAGCCAGCAGATCCAGCGCCACAAAATGTAATGATTTGATCTTTGAGTTGCTCCCCTTTGGCTTTACAGGCGGCTAATAGAGTACCGACAGTAACCGCTGCTGTGCCTTGGATGTCATCATTAAAAGAACACATTCTGTCGCGATAGCGATCCAGTAGGCGGTTAGCATTATGACCCGCAAAATCTTCAAATTGAATCAGTGCATCGGGCCAACGACGTGAAACTATCGTTAAGAATTCTTCAACAAAATCATCGTACTCTTGACCACTAATGCGCGGATGTTTTGCACCCATATACATTGGATCGTCAATGAGTTCTTGATTGTTGGTGCCAACATCGAGAGTGATGGGCAATGTGTAAGCAGGGCTAATACCACCACAAGCAGAGTAAAGGGCTAGTTTGCCAATGGGAATGCCCATACCGCCAATGCCCAAATCACCGAGCCCTAGGATGCGCTCGCCATCCGTAACAACAATGACTTTGATATTTCTCTTTGTGGCATTGTGAAGCATTTCGTCGATACGGTGACGATCTTTGTAGGAGATAAATAAGCCTCGATGGCGGCGATAAATACGCGAAAATTGTTGGCATGCCTGCCCTACAGTGGGGGTGTAAATTAAGGGCATGATTTCTTCTAGATTTTCAGTGACTAGTCGAAAGTAGAGAGTTTCGTTGGTATCTTGAATATTACGGAGATAAACGTGCTTATCAATATTTGAGGTAAAGGAGCATAATTGGTCATAGGCTCTGGCAACTTGTTCTTCAATGGTTTCTGTGATGTCAGGTAACAAGCCCGTTAAATTAAAGTCTTTGCGCTCTTCTTCTGTAAATGCGCTGGCTTTATTAAGTAGCGGAGTTTCGAGCAGCATGGGGCCGGCGTATTGGATATAGAGTGGCTTGTTCTTTTTCATAACAGATGTCAATCTCAATAGTTAATGATTAAATTACCCTGTGTCTGGCCATAAGTCTTGTTGTTAGGATGCTTATGACTGCTGGTCTTGTTGTCGCATGTAGGACGGACGGTTTGGCTTAACGTTAACCATAGAGCCATTAACGAAAGAGTTGAAAAACCGCTTAATCCGGAAGTTGCTGAGGGGGGTATAACCGTTCCCAGAGGCCTATCTACACAATTGGCGAGGTAGCCTGTGATTAGATGAACAACACTTGCAGTGAGTCGTTAGATCTTACAGCGCAGCGGATTCTACAGTAATTCTTCAGTAAAATTAAGTGTTCTTACGTAGGTTAATTCCGCAATTCATGCCCCGAAATGGGGCTTTTTGGCTTGATTTAGGCCGTTTTGCTGTTGGATGCCAGTTCCCTGAGCTTGTCGCCACTTAGGCGATAGTACTTTTTTCTCGATAATTGATGCCGATAATTTCTGGTAGAAGTTTTTTGCCGATTCTCTATCGTCATTGGCGGTCCAGTCAAATCTAGAGCGGTTTTTGTTGATAGCAACTTTTGCTAAGTAATACATCAGTGCTTCTCCAATCCCTTTTCTGGCGTATGGGGATGAATAAAAAATTCTTTTAGAAATAGTTGTCCTGTTTCTTTGGTGACAGGGTACATGATGGCGTATCTCTGAGGTTCTCTGCGACCCGACTTTGTTCGCTTGCATTCTCTTTTAAATAGTATTGGTTCAGGTGGGTAAAAATCTCCACTGCGTCATCGAAAAGTGAGGGAGCATAATGTCTGATGTCAATCATAGCGCATTTTCCAAAAAACAAGACAGCCTATTTAATTGATAGTAATTAGAAAGTTATCCAGAAAGAAATAGTATACGCTTCAGACCTGAAATTATTTTATCTTGCAAATTTTCAAAACAAAGTATTAAAAATGTAATAATGAATATTAAAAACTATTGGACGAATGCGAGAGTATTTGTGAGACACCTTTTCGAGTGCCCTGATTAATTCGTTTATTTATGCAGTAAGTCATTCGATAAACTAGACCTTTATACCTTCTCCATATTCTCGTAGAACTTTAGTTGTCTCATTTTAGGGAAGTTTAAATGGATAACGCCGAAGCATTAACCAAATTGCAACATATATCTCTCCCGTCTACACTGAGTAAAGGCTAGTTTGTATAGGATGATTCAGTGAAAATAGTACAAAATGTATATGTAGATGGTTGTTGGCAACACCCTCTTACACCTATGGATCACGCCCAGTTGGTACTGCTTCTAGGCGACAGGGAGAAAGTATCCGAACTTGAGTTTCGACAGGAAATAAAAACTAATTATCCCAATGCCGAGATTATAGGGTGTACCACTTCCGGAGAAATTCTGGATAAAGAAATCTATGATAATAGTATTTGTTTAACCGCTGTTGAATTTGCGAGTAGCCAAGTAGCAGTGGCCATGACATCAGTTGATGGACATGTTATGGGGCAAACTGTTCAGCAGCTTTTGGGCCAGATACCTATGGATAATTTGCGCTATGTCTTGGTCTTGGCCGACGGGCAAAAAATTAATGGCACAGAATTGGTTGCAGAATTAGTACAAGCTTTACCAAAAGATGTGTTGGTAACTGGCGGACTAGCGGGAGATGGGGAGCGTTTTCAGGAGACAATTGTTTGGCACAATGATGTTGTCGCCAAAGAGCAAATATTAATTTGTGGTTTTTATGGCGAAAACTTGGGTGTTGCCCATGGCTCTAAGGGCGGCTGGGATCCATTTGGACCTGAACGTCTGATCACGCGGTCGGAGGGCAATGTTTTAAAAACTCTGGATAACAAACCTGCGCTGGAACTCTATAAAAAATATCTGGGAGAGTATGCAGAGCAACTTCCTTCTTCCGCACTTCTCTTTCCTTTGTCTATAAAAAGAAAAAACCAAGATCAAGCTATTACTCGCACTATTTTAAATATTAATGAGCAGGATGGTTCCATGATTTTTGCGGGTGATGTCCCCGAAGGCGCCAAAGCGCAATTGATGCGAGCCAACTTCGAACGCCTTATTGACGGTGCTGAAACTGCCGCGGAGCATGCACTTGAAATGGTTGCTAAGCAGGCTGATACAGGTTTGATAATAATGGTGAGTTGCGTGGGCAGGCGCTTAGTTCTAAAGCAGCGTGCCGAAGAAGAAGTTGAGGCGGTTTACGACCTTTTTGGTGATCGTTGGCAGGGAACGGGTTTTTATTCTTATGGCGAAATATCTCCCATTCTTGATGGTAATGATTGTGAACTTCACAATCAAACAATGACGATTACAGCGATTTTTGAGCGTAATGCATAAACTTCTTGTTAGGCTGATTAAGCGACATTTACCCAAATCGGTAAAGCCGGAAGCAATAGAAGCGTTTTTGTTAGCTGTTTCAGAGGCCTTTGAAAATGAAAATAAAGACAGAAAGCTTTTAGAGCGCTCTCTTTTATTAGCTTCTGAGGAGTTACAGGAGAGTAATGCCGGATTACAGAATCAGTTAAAAGAAAAAGATACGTCTCAGCATCAGCTTGAAGAGATGTTAGTCAAGAAAAAAGTTTTGCTTGATAATTCTCCTGAAGCCATTTTTAGTTTTTATCCAGGTGGGAAAGTTAATGAGATAAATCGTGCGGCTTGTGATCTTGTAAAAATAGATAGAAATTCTTTCAAGAAATTATCCAGTGAGGAAAGCCTCAATGTTTTTCTAAAAACTTTAATAAATCCAAAGAAATTCTTAAATGAACTAGATCGTCTCAAGGAGGATAATAGATTGACACTTAGGGGATGTATAAAAACCATTGATCATCGTTATTTTGAATATCATAGCGTTCCAGAGGTACTTAATAATGAATATTTAGGACGGGTATGGTTTTTTCGGGATGTTACCGATATTCGCAAGAATCAACAGCAGTTGCAACGCCAGGCTCATTATGACCCTCTAACTAATTTGCCGAATCGCAATTTACTATTGTCCACTATTAGAGAGAAGGTAAAAAATAAAAACGCAGGTGGCAGGGTTGCTGTCTTGTTTATTGATCTCGACGATTTTAAAAAAATTAATGATGTTGCTGGTCATGAAGAAGGGGATGAATGTTTGAAAGAGGTTTCCTCGCGTTTACACAAAGAACTAAGACAGTCAGATACCTTAGGCCGTTTGGGTGGTGATGAGTTTTTGTTGATCCTCGATAGTAATAATAAACTTAATTTTTTAATCGATATTGCAGATAGAATTCTTAATCTGTTCAAACTACCTTTCAATGTTCATAATCACGCCTACGTTTTAGGCGTCAGCATGGGTATTTCCCTGTATCCTCAGGACGGAGATACAGCAGAAGAACTCATCCGTAAAGCCGATATGGCCATGTACAAAGCTAAGCAAAAAGGTAAAAATACTTATTATTTTTACGACAATGAACTTGAACTTAAAGCATTACACCGGGTGGCTATTGAAAATCAGTTGCGAGATGCTATTCAAAATCAGGAATTAATCCTTTATTTTCAACCGAAAATAAGCCTGGCAACGGGTGAAATTACAGGCCTAGAAGCCTTGATACGTTGGCAAGCACCTACAGGTAAAGTTATTTATCCTGACTCTTTTATTCATATTGCAGAGGCTACAGGTCTAATTCGATATATAACTCGTTGGGTGTTGAGTACGGTTTGTAAGAAACTGCAAGATTGGTCGCAAACTATTTTAGGAAAAATTCCAATATCTATTAATGTCACTGCACTAGACTTTTGTGATAAGTTATTTTTGGATGAGGTGTTCTCTATCATTGATGAACATGGAATAGATTCAAATTTATTGGAGTTTGAGTTAACAGAATCTGTTTTTTTTGATGATATTTCCTGGGTTACTTATACTATTGCTCAACTTAAAGCGCACAATATTCGTTTATCTATTGATGATTTTGGTACAGGTTATTCATCTTTTAGCTATTTGCAAGACTTAGATATAGATCATCTTAAAATTGATCGAAGTTTTGTACAGGGTGTAGATACGAGTGAACGAAGCTTATCTATTGTTAAAACTATTATAGATATTGGTATCAATCTGGGTTTGCAGGTGATAGCAGAAGGTGTGGAGACAAAGCAAGAATTAGAGTGTTTGTACAAGTCAGGTTGTCACCAGGCTCAGGGCTATTTTTTTAGTCGCCCAGTGTGCGAGCGGGATTTGTTTGCCTATGCGAAAAATATCAACGAAGGCATCGATACCGCTTTGGCAAGACCACCTGATTTTAAAAATTAATTGTGGTAGATTACGCTATCTTTCAAATGGGTTTTTGCAAGAGTTTACTTAACTCTCGTTGTTGCATCTTCCTTGTTATAAACCTTAACTAATATTTTGTTTTTGCTCAAGAAAACGTTTTACATTTGGATTGGCGTGTTGTTTTAAAAAGTCATCAATTACGGGTATAGCATTATTTAATTGAGTAAAATCATTTCGATTGATTAGCAGTAATTCTCCTTTTTCTATATTTTCTAATTTTCCTAGTGTTAAATGGCTGGCTTTAATAATTTGGTCACCTATGTGGTCGCCTTGAGTGAGTATGGTTTCAATATTATTACCATCATCATCAATGATAGAAAATTTAAATTTTCCACTAAGCACAATGAAAAAACCAGGGATTAATTCGTCGCGCTGATAGATAACTTCCCCTTCTCGGTAATGAACGGTCTTGATGGCTGGGCTTTCATCATGTGCCATTTGCACAATGGTTCGAGGCATGAAATAGTCAAATAACCAATTAAGTGCGACTCGAAGTCGAGTCGAGAAGTGAGGTAGCATACCGATGTAGAGACCGCGCCACAGTATCCATGCGGGCAAACCGGTTATACGCAGACAACCGATTTGTACCACCCCTTTATAGGCTCCTAAGGATGCCATCATACCTTTAGGTGTGTAAGTAAATGCTGAAAGCGCTTTCCCTCGCATAGATGCTAATAAATTGATTGCGAGCTGTTTGGCCTCTTGCACAGCAAATTGCGCGGTGGGTGGGGCATAGGATGTGTTATTTTCGGCAGTACTTGCTAGAGGAATGGCGGCGGTATCTCCAAGAGCCCATATATTCTCGTAGCCTTTTGCTTGTAAGTATGGATTGGTTTCTATTTTTCCTCTGATAAGGTCGAAGGGAAGCATTTTGACAAATTCAGAGGGTCCATTGCCTATCGTAGTAACAATGGTCATGGTGGGTATAATATCGCCCTTATCGGTGCAAACAGTTGTGGCAGTAGCCGACTCAATTCCTGTATTTAGCATGATTTCAGCACCGCGTTTTTTAAGTTGTTTTATCGCGTATTCGCCTAATTTTTGTGGCATTTCTTGTAAGAGGCAATCCCCACGTTGAATAATAATGGCTTTGATCTCCTCTTTTTTTATATTGGGGTAGAATTTTTTAACCCGCTGTACCATTTCTAAGACTTCTCCCAGAGTTTCTACACCAGAAAAACCTCCTCCAGCGACCACGAAAGTGAGCGCCATGCGCTTAATATCCTCGAAGCGAGTGACATCCGCTAATTCCATGCATTGGATAATATGATTTCGGAGTTTGTATGCATCGGCTAAGTCTTTCATTTTTAGGCTATGTTGAGAAAACCCAGGGAATAGACTGAGGTCGGTGACTTGTCCCGATGCAATAATCAAATGATCGTAGGGTAATTCTTGCAAGATACGCTTACGCCCTTGCAAGATAGTGACCGTTTTCTTGACCGGATCGATACCTTTAACATCTGCCAAGCGTACATTAATACCCGGTAATAGCAGTCGTAATGGCGTTACGGCATCTTGAGCATTGATGGTGCCGGCAGCGACTTCTGGCAGTAAGGGTTGAAAAACAAAATAATTGCGATCACTAATAAGCTCAATATCTAATTGCTTGCCGCTGCGCTTAGATAGCTCTTTGGCTGCTAATGCGCCACCGAAGCCCCCACCAATAATAATCACTTTGCTTTTTTTCATCATTCAACAGACTCTTAGGTTAGGTATCTAATTCAGCATTTTTCTGAACTAATAGTGGATCTGTGCCTCTAATTTTTCGATAAGATGATTAACTTTCTCGTATGACAGGATAAATCTAATGAAATTCAATTTCACCATTCCTCGTGTATATTCTTCTTCACTGAAAGAGAGTGATGTAACGGATGAGTTATTGTTTAAACAGCGCAGGAAGTTTATTGCCGCGGGCTTTTCTCTGTCGCTTTTGGCTTACTTCCCTCATTTAGCATTTGCCTCTGTTAATCAATTTAGTACTCGTTTTGCAAATGCTAAACGCACGATTGATCCTGGCTTGGAGCCCCATAGCTATAGCGATATCACAAGCTACAATAATTTTTACGAGCTGGGTTACGATAAGGGGGATCCAGCGCGCAATGCCGCAGCATTAAAAACAGAGCCGTGGTCAGTGACCATTGATGGTGCATGTAATAAACCTGGTAATTACACCTTAGAAGACATTTTAAAGCCCCATAGTTTTGAGGAGCGAATTTACCGTTTCCGTTGTGTAGAAGCGTGGTCTATGGTTATTCCTTGGGTTGGTTTTCCCTTGGCGGATTTACTGAGGCGTTTTGAGCCAAGGTCTACAGCGAAGTATGTCGCTTTTGAAACTATTTATGATAAAGATGATCCTCTACCAGGACAGCATCGTAATGTTTTGGATTGGCCCTATCGAGAAGGTTTACGGATGGATGAAGCCATGCACCCCTTGACCTTTATGGCAACCGGTATTTATGGCAAACCACTGCCGAATCAAAATGGTGCGCCATTGAGATTAGTTGTTCCGTGGAAGTATGGTTTTAAAAGTATTAAATCGATTGTGCGTATTCGTTTTACTGAAGAGCAACCTGAAACCAGCTGGAATTTATCTGCCCCTAGAGAGTATGGCTTTTATTCCAATGTGAACCCCAAGGTTAATCATCCACGCTGGAGTCAAAAAAGGGAGAGGGTCATTGGTAAATTATTCAAGCAGCCGACACTCATGTTTAATGGGTATGAAGAGGAAGTCGCTTCACTTTATTCAGGTATGGATTTGCGTCAATTCTATTAGGGTCTGTTGACAATTCATTTCTACTCCAACAGGAGTAGATGAATTGTCAACAGACCCTGGAGGTTTATTGTTTTTGGTCGTATCAAATAGCACGTTGCGCAGTCGTTTTCCCTGGGTAACCTTTACGAAAGTACTGATTGTGTTTATTAGCCTGTCTTATTTGGCATATCTAACGGTGGGCTTATTTTTAGGATATCTTGGTCCTAACCCAGTTGAGGTGGTGACCCACAAAACAGGGGAGTGGGGTCTGTATTACTTGTTGGCAACACTGGCAATTACACCACTTCGGCGTCATTTTCATTGGAATCAACTGCAGCGCTTCAGGCGTTTCTTAGGTCTGTGGAGTTTTGCATTTATTTTTCTGCACTTGGCTATTTTCTTGGTCTTTGATCATTTCTTTGATCTGTATTCTATTATTGATGATATTGTCGAAAGACCTTACATTGCTGTTGGTTTTGCAGCTTTTCTACTAATGCTCCCGCTGGCGATTACCTCCCTGAAATCATTACAAAAAGCCATGGGCAAACACTGGCTTGTGCTGCACCGCAGTGTTTATTGTGTGGCAATTCTTGCTATTATCCATTACTGGTGGCTAGTAAAAGCCGATATCTTATGGCCTGCGATATATGGCAGTGTCCTTTGCGTATTGCTCGGCGATCGCATTTTTTTGAGCTATCGCAAGCGTCAGCGAATATAGGCGCAAAATATAAATAAAAGGTGTTTATGCCAGTTGATGCAATGGCTTATGAGCGTTTTTGCTTGGTTTTGTCTAGTATTCCTTCGGGCAAGGTTTGTGCCTATGGCCGTTTGGCTGAGTTAGCTGAGTTAGGACATGCTCGACAAAGTTGTCGCTACCTGCGCGAATTGCCAAAACATTCATCATTACCGTGGTACCGCGTGGTGAATGCTCAGGGCAAGCTCGCAAATTTTTCCAATGCGATTAGGCAGCGAAAACTATTAGAGGCGGAAGGTATTGTTTTTACCCAAGCAAATCGTATTCCCAAAAGTTACTATATATAACATGTCAATTATTCAACCGATTAGTGATGGCCAAAAACAAAACGTTGTTGAGGAAGTTCAGCGTTATGTTGATCTGGCCTCAAGCCTTTACGGATGCGCTTTTTCATCTGTAGAAGTGTTGTTTGATATCAAAGGGCGAGCCGCTGGAATTTATCACTCTTATAACAAAGGCACCTCTTATTTAATGCCTTGGCTGGCTCAGCGTCATTGCCAAATTCGGTTTAACCCTTGGCTCTTTGCTAAATATCCTGAAGACAGTTGGCGCAACACGATACCTCATGAAGTGGCACATTATATTTCCGATTGCCGTTTTGGTTTACGAAACATCAAACCCCACGGTACTGAATGGTCGGCGATTATGCGCGACTTTGGCGCAGAACCGCTAGTGCGTGGAGATTATAGTTTAGAGGGAATACCGATCAGAAAAGTAAAACGGTATCAGTACCGATGTGCCTGTCGTGTTGTAGAGCTGACATCTATTCGACATCGACGCGTACAGCAAGGTGAGCAAGAATACCGATGTCGTGATTGTTCAGACCCTTTGGTTTTTTGTGGCGGCTAGCTAATGAGATATACCTTATGTTCAAAGTGCTTTTTATTTTAGTGTGTGGCTTTATTGCTGGCGCAGTCGTTATAGAAAATAAACAATATTTTAATAAAACCGTACCTATGCCGGCGGCTTTTTTTCCAGATGGTGGACGCTATGATGG
>JBNKUQ010000043.1:0-25105 GCA_050298695.1 Cellvibrionaceae bacterium | reverse complement strand
GTAAGTAGCATGTCGCGCTCGATAAAACTGATTCTGTTTTCACTATTACTATCAGCAATTGTTAGCTGTACTCAAACAACCTATTCTGGAACTAAAAAAGCCAGCAGCGATAAAGTCTTGGCAAGCTACATTACCTTGGCAATGGCCTACTTGGATCGAGATAATCGTGATTATGCGCGGCGTAACTTTGAAAAAGCCTTAGAAATAGATGATGGTTCACCTGAAGCTCACAATGGTATGGGTTTATTATACGAGCGCAATGGTGAGGTCGAGCTAGCTGAAAAGTCTTTCATGCGTGCCTTAAAAGAAAAAAATAGTTATACCGAAGCTAGGGTTAATTATGGTGTTTTTCTCTATCGTCAGAAGCGTTTTCAAGAAGCATACGACAACTTTGAAACCGCAGCAAAGGATCTGACCTATGATAACCGAGCCCTATCCTTAGCCTATGTTGGTCAGGCGGCGCAAAAATTGAACAATTTGGCGAGGGCAAAGTCAGCATTTGAGCATGCAATTAACATCGATAGTCAGTTACCTTTGCCTATGATCGAGTTGGCGCAGATTAACTTTGATGAGCAAGATTACTCTACGGCTAAAAAATATCTTGATCAGTACACGCAAGTATCAAAACCATCGCCTAAAAGCTTATTGTTAGGTATTCGCATTGAGCGAATATTTGGTAATAAAGACAAAGAGGCAAGCTATGCGTTGGCACTTAAAGGCCTATATCCATACTCTAAGGAATATCTCGAATACAAAAAGCTATTGAGGAACCCCTAAACAAGTCATGACCAAGCAGATCAAGCGAAAATGATCAATCTCTGTGTTACCTGCATGGGCGCGGGTAAGGAGCGAGAACAGGGTATGGTAAGCCCTGCAAAACTTCACAATAGCACCACTATTACGTGCGTTTTGCTCCTTGATCTTGACCATTTTTCATCTCGATCTGTTTTGGCCAGACTCATTCAGCGCTTCCTTAACCAACAGGTTAACAGATATGCCCGATAATAATGATGCGACTAGGGATGGCAATGTAAAAACAGAAGCACCTGGAGCCCTTTTGGCTGAAAAGCGTAAGCAATTGGGAATGAGCGAGCGAGAGGCTGCTGATGCCCTGAAAATTTCAGTCAGCCGGCTTAAATCCATCGAAAGTAATGATTTCAGAGCATTTCCCTCTGAAACCTATGTAAAAGGACATTTAAAAAACTATAGTCGCTTGCTTAAGTGTGATGAGCAAGAAGTGATGGAATACTATAATCGCACCAAGAGCGATAATCTTCCTAGCGACTTAATTGACCCTGTTAACGAAACGCTATCAAGTAATCCATCGTCCCAAAAGCACTGGTGGTCGGTTTATCTTGTGCTGGTCTTATTGGCACTTTTATGGGGTGTTTCGTATTGGATGCTTGGCGGAAAAGATGAGCCTACGTCAACACTTTTTCCTGAGCGCGCTAAGCCTTCTGATGAGTCTCACTCCGTCTCGGAAAGTGTAAATACCTCAGCTATACAGATAGTTGGAGATAGCAGCAGCGGCGTATTGGGGAGCAGTTCTACAGACGTGAGTGTTACGGAAGAGCCCGAGTTTGAAGAAAGGGTGGAGGATGGTTTCTCTCCCGCAAAGCCTTTGACAAATATTTCCGAAACGGTAAATCCAGCAGAGGTGGGGCAAGCATCAGAAGAGAAGAATATTGTTGTCAGTCATCTCACCGCTGCAGAAATCGTTAAAAATATGCAAGGCGAAGAAGAGATTGAAGAGGAACCTGTTATTGATGAGATTAAGGAGGATACTCTAAGGTTTGATTTTACCAATAGCTCTTGGATACAAGTGGAAGATGCCACAGGCACAGTCTTGTTTAAAGGTCTCAACAAAGCCGGGGCTGAATTAGCGCTCAGTGGAACGGCCCCATTTAAAATTGTCATTGGTAATGTTGATGGGACATCATTAGTGTACAATGGCGAAGCCGTTGAGCTGGATGCCCCTGTTGGTAAAAAGATTCTACGCCTCGTCCTTGGAGGTTAGATTTAGTTCTATAAATCCGCTCATTACTCCTATCATGTGCATCTCTAAAAATTAGGACTTTTTCGTGAGAACAAGAAAGTACTGCGCGCAGAACCGCAGTTTATATAGCATAAATGAGGATTCGAGCACAGCGCTGACGGCGCTATTGCGGAAAAAGACAGTTTTTAGAGATGCCCTTATTGTTGTTATGTGTGAGCAGGTAATACCCTATGCACTTTGAATCTCCCATACGTCGCCGAAAATCGCGACAAATTATGGTGGGCAATGTTCCTGTTGGTGGGGATGCACCCATTAGCGTCCAAAGCATGACTAACACTGAAACTACGGATGTCATTGCCACCGTTCATCAAATTAATCAGATTCAACAAGCGGGTGCTGATATTGTCAGAGTATCAGTACCTACTATGGAAGCAGCGGATGCCTTTGGTGAAATCCGTAAGCAAGTCGATATTCCTCTGGTTGCCGATATTCACTTCGATTACCGCATAGCGCTTAAAGTTGCTGACCTAGGTGTAGATTGTTTACGTATTAATCCTGGTAATATTGGCCGTGAGAAGCGCATTCGTGCAGTTATTGATAAGGCTCGAGACTTAAATATTCCTCTGCGCATTGGTGTGAATGCCGGCTCATTAGAGAAAGACTTGCAAAAAAAGTATGGTGAGCCAACGCCTGATGCCTTGGTCGAGTCAGCAATGCGCCATGTGGATATTCTTGATCAGCTCAATTTTCAAAATTTTAAAGTCAGCGTAAAAGCCTCTGATGTTTTTATGGCCGTTGCCGCGTATCGTAAGCTGGCAACTGAAATTGATCAGCCGCTGCATTTAGGTATTACCGAGGCCGGTGGCTTTCGCTCAGGAACGGTAAAATCAGCCGTTGGCTTGGGTGTACTGCTGATGGACGGTATAGGCGATACTGTACGTATTTCATTAGCTGCAGACCCTGTGCAAGAGGTTAAGGTTGCCTGGGACTTATTAAAGAGCTTAAAACTGCGTACGAAAGGCATTAATTTTATTGCTTGTCCCAGTTGTTCACGCCAGAACTTCGATGTGATTTCGACTATGAATGAACTTGAAGTGCGTTTAGAGGATATTACTGTTCCTATGGATGTTGCCGTCATTGGTTGTGTGGTCAATGGTCCGGGTGAGGCTAAAGAAGCCGATATTGGCCTGGCGGGAGGAACCCCAAACAATCTTATTTATGTCGATGGGCAACCAGCGACTAAGCTCCTTAAAGAAGGCCTGGTCGATGAATTAGAGCGTTTAATTCGAGATAAAGCTGCCGCTAAAAGCAAGATGCTGGAGTCGGTGATAGCAAAAGCTTAGAGCTAATCGTTAGAGGGTCCTAAATATAAAGTGATGCACTAGAGCTTCAATACTCTCTAAGCTGCGAGCTAGCAGCTATTTTCTGTTTACTCTATAATGCCCCACCTTTTAATCTCACTAGTAATTAACGCGGTTTCCAGCTTTGAAAAAAATCCAAGCCATCAAAGGCATGAATGACTTACTGCCTGATCACTCAGCGCTATGGCAATATCTAGAGTCAACGGTTGCTCAATGCTTACAGTCCTATGGTTATCGTGAAATTCGCTTTCCTTTATTAGAAAAAACAGAGTTATTTAAACGCTCTATTGGCGAGGTCACTGACATTGTTGAAAAGGAAATGTATACCTTTAATGATAGGAATGATGAGAGTTTAACGCTGCGCCCTGAAGGGACGGCTTCTTGTGTTAGGGCTTGTGAAGAAAATGGCTTGCTTTACAACCAAACGCAACGGCTATGGTATATGGGGCCCATGTTTCGATACGAGCGCCCTCAAAAGGGACGTTTTCGTCAGTTTCATCAGATTGGTGTTGAAACATTTGGATTTTCAGGCCCAGATATTGATGCAGAGCTACTGCTGATGACCGCTCGTCTTTGGAAAACCTTGGGCTTGGAGGACGCAGTCACCTTAGAAATTAACTCCCTGGGAACCAGTGAGTCTAGAGCACGTTATAAGCAAGCATTGCTTGAATATTTAAGCACCGTTGAGGATCAGTTAGACGCGGACAGCCAACGCCGCTTGAGTAGTAACCCTCTGCGTATTCTTGATAGTAAGAGCCCAGAAACCCAGGAGCTATTAGCTGATGCCCCAATACTTACCGACTACCTGTGTGATGACTCGCGCGCGCACTTTGAAAAATTGACCGCCATTCTCGATGCTGCTGGCTTAGCTTATCGTGTGAATCCACGTTTGGTTAGGGGGCTGGATTATTATGGTTACACGGTATTTGAATGGGTGACTGATAAGCTCGGCGCTCAAGGTACGGTTTGTGCGGGCGGCCGTTACAATGGTTTAGTTGAGCAGCTGGGTGGTAAGCCTACGCCAGCAGTGGGATTTGCCATGGGGGTAGAGCGCTTGATATTGCTACTGCAAACCCTCAATAAAATTCCCGAGAGTGTCAATGTTTGCCCTGATATTTATGTGTTAGTCGTTGGTGATGTAGAACCTTATGCATTAACTGTTGTCGAGCAATTAAGAAATCACCTACCCAGCTTGCGTTGCCTTATGCATTGTGGGGGCGGTAGCATGAAGTCGCAGATTAAAAAGGCCGATAAGAGTCAGGCTTGTGTGGCTCTGCTGATCGGTGCAGACGAGGCTTTGCAAAAACAAGTCACCGTAAAATATCTTCGCGAACAGCGGGACCAGCAAACGCTACTATTTGATGATGCAGTAGACGAGTTAACCCATTTTTTCGGTCAATAATTCAATAACAAAGGATAGCTCTAACGATTAGAATTTTTAGAGCTACCCAGAACAGATAAGATAATTAGGAGAATAAGCCGTGGCACAACATTTATCTGATGACGAACAGTTACAGGTCCTCAAAAACTGGTGGAATGAAAATGGTCGCCAGCTCATTATCATTGTTGCCTTAGGTCTAGCGGGATATTTTGGATGGCAATGGTGGATGCAATACCAAAAGGATTACGCAGAATCTGCTGCGGCTGTTTATGCCGAGTTGTCCGATACAGTGGATGCGGCATCCAACGGAGAATTGAGTGAAGATCAACAAAAAACGGCGCAGTTTCTTATTGAGCAGTTACAGAAAGATTATGGCAGTAGCTTGTATGCGGTCAATGCCTCATTACTAGCTGCCAAGCTTGCGGTGCAGCAGGAAGATCTTGCTAAAGCAGAAGAAGAATTGAAAAACGCCTTGAATACCAAGGATGCTGACTTGAAAGTAGTGGCCTCTTTGCGTTTAGCGAAAGTATATTTCGCTCAGGAAAAATATGATGAGGCTCTAAAACAGGCGGCTTATGATCAGGAAGATGCCTTTAGCAGTGAGTATGCCGCTGTCCGTGGTGATGTGTTAGTTGCGAAAGGGGAAATGGAGTTAGCCCGAGCCGAATATCAAAAAGCCTTAGATGGATTAAACGAGAATAGTAGTTTGCAGCGTCGCTTACTTGAAATTAAATTATCTGACTTACCTGCAGGAGATCAGTCTTAATGCGCACGTCGCAAGTTCTACTGATTTTACTGATTGCCTTCACGGGGTTAGCGGGGTGTTCGTGGTTTGGAGACGAAAAAAAGCGTCCCAATAAATTGACGGATATCGTTCAGCGTGTAGAAGTGCAGCGTCGCTGGGAAGCAGACGTAGGCTCTGGTCTGAGTGAACTTTACCGCGTGATGGCTCCCGTTATCGATAGAGATCGTGTCTATGCGGTCGATTATAAGGGCAGGGTGTTTGCGTTTGAGCGTGAAACGGGTAAACGTCAGTGGTCTCAGGATTTGGATTTGGATGTTGCAGCGGGCATAGGGCGTAGTGACTCCTTAGTCCTGGTGGCCTCGTTAAATGGCGATGTTGTTGCTTTGGATCACGAAACTGGCGAAGAGCGTTGGCGTACTAATGTTACCAGTGAGATATTGGCTCCCCCCCAGGGCAATGGTTCAGTGGTTGTCGTGCAAACGAATGATGGAAAGTTGATTGGTCTCGATGCAAAAGACGGAAAAAATATATGGGTCTATAGCTCCCAGCTTCCTATTTTGACTATTCGAGGAACGGCTTCTCCCCAAGTGTTTGGCCCTAACGTGATAACGGGTTTTGCCAACGGCAAACTTCTCGCGTTATCTGCTGTAGATGGCACCCCTTATTGGGAGCGTCGCATTGCTCGTCCCCAAGGAAAATCAGATATTGAACGAGTCGTCGATATCGATGGTTCTCCAGTTATTAGTGGACAATTAATTTACGCCACTAGCTACAACGGGACCTTAAGCGCATTAACACCGCGGGGTGATATTGTCTGGTCACAATCCGCATCCAGCTACAGTAGTCCGGTCGTTATTGATGGCAGAGTAATTGTGTCGACAGCAGAAGGCTGGATGAAAGCCTTTGATGCTCAGACGGGGCTAGAAATATGGGAGAACAAGTTGTTATCGGGCCGTAAATTAGCGGCCCCGCAAAATCTTGCGGGTTTTGCGGTGACTGCCGATTATAAAGGCTATGTCCATATTTTTGATACAGACACCGGTTCAATATTAGATCGTTTCCGTGTTGATAGTGACGGTGTGCGATCACCGATGGTCACTGATGGCTCCTACCTTTACGTATTGGGCAATGACGGTATACTTGCCTCCATCGCTGTTTACTTATTTAAATCCTAGGCCCTCTAAATGCTGCCTGTCATCGCCCTGGTTGGGCGCCCCAATGTGGGCAAGTCCACCTTATTTAATCGACTTACCAAAAGCCGTGATGCCCTTGTCGCCAATTACGCGGGGCTGACTCGCGATAGAAAGTATGGCGAGGCTAGCTTAGGAGGCCGACAGTTTATTTGTATTGATACCGGTGGATTGACGGGGGGGGAAGAGGGTGTCGATGGTGCCATGGCAGAACAGTCGCTACAGGCAATCGTCGAAGCTGATCTCGTTTTTTTTCTAGTGGACTGTCGAGCGGGTTTAACTGCTGCAGATAGCCATATCGCCAATCAATTGCGTACCCGTGGTAAGCCGGTATTTTTAGTGGCGAATAAAGTGGATGGTCATGATCACGATGTCGCAGTGGCGCCTTTTTATGAGTTGGGTTTTGATCAGTTATTTGCAATTACCGCGACTCAAGGCCGGGGTGTGCGATCATTAACCGATGCTGTGCTTAACTTTTTACCTGAGCCAGAAACAACAGATCTTGATGTTGATAGTAATAAAGGCATCAAAATGGCTGTGGTAGGCAGGCCTAATGTCGGGAAATCCACCTTGGTTAATCGTATGTTGGGCGAAGATCGTGTAGTAGTTTTTGACATGCCAGGCACCACGCGAGACAGCGTGTATATTCAGTATGAGCGCTTTGATAAACCTTACACACTCATCGATACTGCTGGTATTCGTCGTCGCAAAAATGTTAAGGAAACGGTCGAAAAATTCTCTATTGTTAAAACCCTCAAGGCGATTGATGATGCCAATGTGGTGATTTTACTTATCGATGCCCAAGAAGGCATTGTCGACCAAGATTTACACTTAATGGGACATGTGATTGATGCAGGCCGGGCGCTAGTTGTCGCTATCAATAAGTGGGATGGGCTTGAGCAGGAAAGTAAACAGTACATCAAAAACGAACTAGAGCGTCGTTTGCGCTTTGTTGACTTTGCCAATGTTCATTTTATTTCTGCATTACATGGCACAGGTGTAGGGCATTTATATGAATCGGTTGAGCAGGCCTATAAATCGGCAACAGACCGTTTCTCCAGTAATTACTTAACTCAAATACTACAAATGGCGGTTGCTGATCATCAGCCTCCCATGGTTCGCGGTCATCGCATTAAATTGCGGTTTGCGCACCCCGGCGGCCATAACCCGCCGATTATCGTGATACATGGTAATCAAACCCAGGAGATACCAGGGCATTATGTCCGTTATTTGGAGAAGACATTTCGGCGAGCTCTACAGCTGCATGGTACGCCGGTGCGTTTGCAATTTAAGTCCTCAGAAAATCCCTTTGCCGATAAAAAGCCCGGAACTCGTCAGCAAGCCCGACAGCGCCGAATTGCCGCACATTCTGGTAAAAAGGTAGGGAAGTCGGGTAAAGGTAGTCCTAAAAAGTAAGGTAGCCCCAACAAGTGTAGCGTCAGCTTGTTAAGAAAGGGCTGTAGTCAACCAGCGCTCAGCATTACATTCCAGATGATAAACAACTCCAGCCTCTATCGATTAGGCGTTGCTTCATAACATCGGCTTTGTGCTCGCAAATTTCAACATTTCTTTTAGCCTCCAATAACACCATCGCCTCAGATCCTTTACTTTCTACGGTTACTTTACAAGGCAGGTTATTGGCACTTTCGCCATAGTGTATGTTGACTTTAGTGATTTTTCCCGCAGCTTCACAATAGTATCCTGCTTCTTCCATAACGATAGCGAGATTGTCAGATAGTACTGCCTGAGAATTTGGGACTAAAAAAGCGGCGGCCAAAAACAATAACTGTGTCGGATAAATCATGGGTACCTCCGAGAACTAACACGGATCTTTGTGTGATCCAGTTCACATAATATACCTATAATATAGCCGCCAAATTGAGGCGCATAGGACGATTTTGTTATTGAAGGTTGGTCAAAAAAGCGACAATGGTTTAAGTGAGGAATGGCGCGTGTTTCACGCGCGTTTCACGCAAAGGTAACATAGCAGTCCGGGTAAAATAGGGATTAAAAAGCGTAAAATGCCTAATTTTTTTGATCAATTTTCGTAATTTTACTGGTAATAGAGCCTCTAGATAAACGAGTTGTTAAGTACTCGCCAACTCTAAGATGCCTGCTATCATTGATAATATTTCCTTTTAAATCACTAACAATACTATAGCCTCGGGCCAAAATATCGAGAGGGCTCACTGCGTTCAATAAATTTATCTTAGCGATCAAGAGTTGTTGTTTGTTGCGAATTTGCGCTTGAACCCCTTTGTGTAATCGCTGATGTAATTGTGAAACTTGTGTTTTATACAGTGAAATATACTTTTGCGGGTGCTGTTGCTCACAGCGTTTTTTATAAGTCAGGACTTCTTTTTGAAGGTTAAGCAGTTTTGTTTGTATGGCCTGTGAAAGACGCTTTTGAATCCGTTGAAGAGTCTCTTGCTGATGCTGAATTCGTTCACCAGGATGTCTCAGGCGCTTGCTCAGAAACTGCAATTGTTTGTGTTTTTGCGCGAGTAGTGATTGCTGTAAGCGGATCAGTTGCATGCGCGAAGCGTCGATGGATAGCTGCCACTCTTCTAGATCTGGTGTCGCTATTTCAGCGCTGGCTGACGGGGTTGGAGCACGTATGTCGGCGACAAAATCGCAAATGGTGAAATCGACTTCATGGCCTACTGCGCTGATGGTGGGAATAGGACAGGCGGCAATTGCTCGTGCCAGGTCTTCATTATTAAATGCCCATAGATCCTCAATCGAACCACCACCACGCCCAATAATCAGCAAGTCAAAGCCACCAAAGTCTTCCGCTTTCTTGAGTGCAGCTATCATATCTGGCACTGCGCTTTCTCCTTGGACTGCCACCGGAATAATCGTGACAGGAGCAATGGGATAACGCCTTTTGAGCACGCTGAGAATATCGCGAATAGCGGCCCCCGTTGGCGATGTGATAACAGCGATATGTTTGGGAAATAAAGGCAGCTCTTGTTTATGATCCTCATCAAATAACCCCTCTTGTTGGAGCTTTAGCTTTAGTGCCTCGTAGGACTGTTGCAAGGCGCCAGCCCCAGCATCTTCCATATGTTCTACGATAAGCTGATATTCGCCACGACCTTCATATAGACTGACGCGAGCCCTCGCCAGTACTTGCTTCCCGGATGCAGGCTGCCAACGCAGGCGCACATTGGAATTTTTAAACATGGCGCAACGTACTTGGGCTCGGTCATCTTTTAAGGAAAAATACCAGTGGCCTGAGCCGGGTTGAGCAAAGTTTGATATTTCCCCTGATACCCAAATTAATGGCAGGTGAGTTTCTAGCAATTGTTTCGCGCGTCGGTTAAGTTGGCTAACAGAGAAAACAGTTTTTTCGGGGATATCGATCATGGGCGCATGATAAATCCCTAACATAACAAAAGGAAGTGTTACTCGTTCCCACGCTCTGCGTGGGAATGCATACCTTCGTCCAGTGCTTGCCGATAGCAAAAGTTACAAACTTATTGCTTAAAGTTAGTCAGTTTTGAATTTAGCGCAAACGATTAGTCAGATATACATTCCCACGCAGAGCGTAGGAACGAGTTAGCTTATGCACTTGTAATAATTCGGTTTAATGACTCCAGTATCATTTACCCGCGTTGTTGAAAAGTTTATAATTGCCCGCTTTTTCTAACATGCGAGAGTGGTTTTAACTCGTGTGACCAACTGGATTGAATGCCCATGCTGCGAATACGCGAAGAAGCACTGACCTTTGATGATGTGCTATTGGTTCCCGGTTACTCCGACATTACCGCTAAAGATGTCTCCCTACGCACGCAGTTAACTCGAGAAATTTACCTCAATATTCCCCTCGTTTCTGCCGCAATGGATACCGTGACGGAGTCTGGCTTGGCGATTGCGTTAGCTCAAGAAGGTGGGATTGGTGTCATCCATAAGAGTATGTCAATTGCCGAACAAGCAGGACAAGTTCGCGCAGTGAAAAAGTTCGAAGCGGGTGTTGTTAAAGATCCTATTACCATCGACTCTAATGCAACGATTAAAGAGTTGATAGCGCTTACCCAGCAAAATAATATCTCGGGTGTTCCCGTGCTTGAGAATGGAGAACTGGTCGGGATTGTCACCGGGCGTGATGTGCGTTTCGAAACCAATCTCGACGCCAAAGTTGCCAGCATTATGACCGGTAAAGACAAACTGGTTACCGTTAAAGAGGGGGCAGAGCCTGCTGATGTTCGCGAGCTCTTACACAAGCATCGAATTGAAAAAGTGTTGGTGGTTAACGAAAACTTCGATCTTTGCGGATTGATCACCGTGAAAGATATTAACAAAGCTGAGCGTTACCCCAACGCGTGTAAAGATCCCGAAGGGCGTTTGCGTGTAGGTGCTTCTGTGGGCACCAGCCCCGATACCGATGATAGAGTCGAAGCACTCGTTGCGGCTGGTGTCGATGTATTGGTTGTTGATACAGCCCATGGCCACTCCAAAAATGTGATAGACCGTGTGCGTAAAATTAAGCAAGCTTACCCTCATATTCAGGTGATTGGCGGTAATATTGCAACTGTAGAAGCCGCCAAAGCCCTTGTGGATGCAGGCGCTGATGCTGTTAAAGTAGGAATAGGCCCCGGCTCTATCTGTACTACTCGTATTGTTAGTGGTGTTGGCGTACCGCAAATCTCTGCCGTGGCCAATGTTGCTACTGCGCTTGCTGGCTCTGGCGTGCCAGTCATCGCTGATGGTGGTATTCGCTTTTCTGGCGATATCGCCAAAGCGATTGTAGCCGGTGCCCATGCCATTATGATGGGCTCCATGTTTGCGGGTACCGAAGAGGCGCCAGGAGAAGTTGAACTCTACCAAGGGCGGACTTACAAATCTTATCGAGGTATGGGGTCTTTAGGTGCAATGGCTAAAACCCAAGGTTCTTCTGACCGCTATTTTCAAGAAGGCAGTGCGGTTGAAAAACTGGTTCCTGAGGGTATTGAAGGGCGCGTTCCCTACAAAGGCCCCATTTCTGCCATTGTTCATCAATTAATGGGTGGTTTGCGCTCAGCAATGGGTTATACCGGCTCTATTGATATCGATACCATGCGCACTCGTCCTGAATTTGTTCGCGTGACATCAGCGGGTATGGGCGAAAGCCATGTCCATGATGTGCAGATAACCAAAGAAGCACCGAATTACCCAATTCGTTAACTAATCACGAAACATCGACAACCAACAGTAAACACTGTTGGTTGCTTAGCCTATTATTTAAAGCGATTCCTCTCATGACTCAAGATATTCACTCCGAACGCATTCTTATTATTGATTTTGGCTCTCAATACACGCAATTAATTGCGCGCCGCATTCGTGAAATTGGCGTGTTCTCTGAAATCCGCCCCTATGATATGACCGAGCAAGAACTGCGAGAATTTGCACCCAAGGGCATTATCCTTTCCGGTGGTCCAGAGTCAGTAACTGCGGGTGCATCACCGCGAGCACCACAACTTGTTTTTGAGCTTGGAATACCTGTTTTAGGTATTTGTTATGGTATGCAGACCATGGCCGAGCAATTGGGTGGTGCAGTGTCGACATCGGCAGTGCATGAGTTTGGTTATGCTGAGGTAAAAGTAGAAAACGATACGGGTTTACTGGCCGGTTTGAATGATCGCACATCCAGCAGCGAAGGTGCTTACTTAGATGTGTGGATGAGCCACGGCGATAAAGTGAGCCAGATGCCAGCAGAGTTTACGTTGATGGCATCAACCGGTTCTTGCCCAATTGCAGCTATGGCGTGGGAAGAAAAGCAATTTTATGGCGTACAATTTCATCCAGAAGTTACTCATACCTTGCAAGGGCAAGCGCTTTTTGAAAAATTTGTTCTTAATTTCTGTGGATGTAAAGCACTGTGGACTGCGGAAAATATTATCGATGATGCGGTCTTTAGAATTCGCGAGCAAGTGGGTAATGAAAAAGTATTGTTAGGTTTGTCTGGCGGGGTCGACTCCTCAGTCGTTGCGGCCTTATTGCACAAAGCTATTGGTGATCAGCTTACCTGTGTTTTTGTCGACAATGGATTGTTGCGCAAAAATGAAGGCGACCAAGTGATGGAAATGTTCGCTGAAAACATGGGGATTAAAGTGATTCGTGCCGATGCAGAAAATACTTTTCTGAATAAATTAAAAGGTATTAGTGATCCAGAAGAAAAGCGTAAAATTATTGGCAATACTTTTATCGATATCTTTGATGAAGAAGCGCATAAAATACAAGAGGTAAATTGGCTAGCTCAAGGCACCATTTATCCTGATGTCATTGAATCTGCTGCGTCTAAAACAGGTAAGGCGCACGTGATTAAATCTCACCATAATGTCGGCGGCTTGCCCGAGGATATGAAACTAAAACTCGTTGAGCCACTTCGTGAACTGTTCAAAGATGAAGTGCGCAAAATTGGGGTGGCCTTAGGTTTGCCACATTCCATGGTTTATCGCCATCCCTTTCCTGGCCCAGGATTGGGGGTGCGTATTCTCGGTGAAGTTAAAAAAGAATATGCAGATTTACTGCGTGAAGCCGATGCTATTTTTATTGAAGAACTACACAAAGCCGACTGGTATCAAAAAGTGAGTCAGGCCTTTGTCGTGTTTTTACCGGTTAAATCGGTGGGTGTTGTTGGTGATGCGCGTCGTTATGAATGGGTTGTTAGTTTGCGAGCGGTCGAAACTATCGATTTTATGACGGCACGCTGGGCGCACTTACCTTACGACCTCCTAGAAAAAGTATCCAATCGAATTATTAATGAGATATCCGGTATTTCTCGAGTTGCCTACGATGTGTCGAGCAAACCCCCGGCGACGATTGAATGGGAGTGACAGAAATTATTATCGCATTAATTTAAAATAAAAAAGACAATTCAATTAATATTGAAATCTACATCATCAATAGGGAAGTTGACCGCCGAATCAGGGCCACAATTGTGCCAGAGTTTGTTTGTTCGGCTTCACAAACGCCTATGCATAGTATGGAGCGGACAGCTCAGGTTAGAAGGTAGCTCCCAGCGGCAATTGTGGCAGCGTCAGCAGGTGGTTTAGCCGCGGTGTAAACCGTTGGAGCAATCAAAAGCATTTTTCTGGTGAAAAGTGTATACAGCATCTTGATGTTCCCTACGGCCGAAATAGTTATCACCACAATCATCGCAATATCATTCTGGATGAGAGTTGCGATATCGCTGAATGATCGCATTGTAAATTGTCATGGTGTTTTTCCTTCAAACCACGCCTGCATAAATGCAATACAGCTTAACAGCTTGGGCTGCACAAATTGGCGATTGGGATAAAGGGCATACAGGGTAAGCTCCGGGCGCTTTGCCTTGGGAAGAATCTCTTTTAGCTTGCCGTTGCGGAGGCCTTCTCTGGCGACAAAGCTGGGGAGGAAACCAATGCCCAGACCGTCTTCAATGGTCTGGCGCATAAACAAGGTGCTGTTGACTTTGAGTGTGCCAGCAATCGAGATGCCGTCGTTCAACGGCCAGTGGTTGCCGGTGCGAAAATAGCTGTAGACAAAACAGTTGTGGTGGTGAAGGTCAGCCACTTTGCTGATTCTGGTGTGGGTTGCCAGGTAATCCGGTGAGACGCAAACCTGGTACTGGAACCGGGTGAGGGGTTTGCCGATGTAGCTGGAGTCAAACTGCTGGCTGGATGCCCTGAAACCCAGATCGAAACCATGCTCGATCAGATCCAGACTTTCGTCGCCCAGATGAATATCCAGTTCGATATCCGGGTAGGCCTTCATGTAAGCAGAAAACATGCGCGGCAGGTCAGTAATGCCAAGGGCCATGGGAGCGTTAATACGCAGCTTGCCCTTGGGGTTTAACTGCATATGTTGCACGTAGGCGTCGGCGTCGTCCATGGTGATCAGCAGCTCGCGGCAGCGTTTCAGGTAGCCTTCGCCAATGGGGGTTAACTGCTGTCCACGGGTGGAACGGTGCAGCAGGCGGACGCCCAGCTCTTCCTCCAGACGACGAATCTCCTTGCTGATCATCGATGTGGTGACGTTCAGTTCATCAGCTACAGCGGTAAAACTGCCGGCGTCGACCACCCGCACGAACAGTTTAATGGCGCGAAGTTTATCCATAGGGCGGTTATCCTGAAGTTGTTGAGATGACAGTTTCCAATATGTTGATAGTGTATCAACATTATTGCCATTTATTAATTTCCACAAGCTGTGCAAACTGGCCCCACTGTATGCACTTCATCCCGAAGCATAACGAGGCTTACTATGTACACACTATATTTTCTTCCCGGTGCCTGCTCCCTGGCGACACAATCTATTCTCAACGAATTAAATCAGCCTGTTACATTGATCCAAAAACAGGATGCGGAAAATTTTGAGGAGCTCAACCCCGCCGGTACAGTGCCAGTGTTGATTGATCAGCAGCGAGTGCTGAATGAGGGTGTGCCTATTCTGCTGTATTTATTGGATAAACACGACAACAGGCTTATTGCCCGTAATGGTGAAGCACGTCAGCGGGCCATTGAGAACATGATGTTCGCCAATGCCTCCATGCACCCAGCTTACAGTAGGTTGTTTTTTACCGACGCCAATATTACCAACTCTGAGGGCAAACAGCAGTCCTTCGTGGCGGCGGCTAACGTCATCAATAAACTGTGGGCGGCGGTGGAGACAAAACTTCAGGGTAAAACCTATCTGGGCGGTGAATCGCCATCACCGGCGGATTTTCTACTGGCGGTCTATTCCCGCTGGGGCCAGTTCTTTCCGGTGGATATTGTTATTGGCCCAAGTGCGCGGCGAATGATCGACAGTATCATTGCCCGCGATAGCTTCCAGAAGGCATTGCAGCGGGAAAATGATTACAGTGCTGCTGCCTGAATGTGAGGCGTGCCATGACTGATGAGGTAGAAATAAAGGCGATGGTGGAGACCTATTTTGCCGGTTTGCATTACGGTGATGTTTCCCGCCTTGCAACATTGTTTGAAGACGATTGTGTATTGAAAGCGCCGGGGCTGCGGCGAATCTGTCAGACGTGGCTGGCTGATGTGTCGAACAGGCCCATCCCTGATGCCATCGGGCATCACTGGGATTACCGGATAATCTGGCTGGAACTCGAAGGCGACCAGGCCATGGTCAAAGTGAATTGCCCGTTACCTCACGGGCATTTTATTGACTATCTGGGATTTTTGAAGGAAGAGGGTGCCTGGAAAATTGTGAACAAAATGTATGCGCTAAAAGCAGGAGAGACCAATGCAAACGCTGAAGATTGAAATGATTCATGACGTGGTTTGCTCCTGGTGCCATATTGGTTATCACAATATCAGCCAAGCGCTGGACAGGATTTTACACACGATGTCGGTGGATTTTTATTATCTGCCATTTCAGCTTAATCCTGGGCTGGATTCTCAGGGTGTGGACATCACCGAGCACCTCTGCCAGCGCAACCAGTGGCGTCTGGCCGAGGCCATGACCTACCGCGAACAGTTGCTGAAAAAGACTGAGGAGGTGGGTGTGATAATTGACTTCAGCAAGCGCACCCGTTACTACAATACGGCCATGGCTCACCGTTTGATACTGGCCGCCGAAACTATTGGCGTGCAGCGCCGGATGCACCAGGCCCTGCTACAGGCTTATCATGTGGAGGGTGAAAATATCAGTGATAGGGCTGTGCTGAAAAAGGTCGCCAAGCCTATTGGTTTTGATGGGGAGGCTGTTGATCAGGTATTGGTATCGGACGCGTCTGGTCGGCAGTTATTGAATTTGTCCGAGCGCGTTGGCCGCTATCAAGTCCGCTCGGTACCCGCGTTTATTTTTAATGAAAACCGCTTTGTTAGCGGGTCGAACTCAACGGATTTTTTCGAGCAGCTGATCCGATCCGAATTCCTGGCCGAAGACTCGGCCAATAAGCCAATAGAGGAGGCCATATCATGCCCTATGTCAATATCAAAGTAACCGATGAAGATGTCAGTGCCGAACAAAAGCGGCAGTTAATAGAAGGTGCTACGCAGTTGTTGGTTGAGGTACTGAACAAAGACCCGGCAACCACTCATGTAGTGATTGATGTGGTACCCACCGATAATTGGGGTGTGTTTGGTAAGTCGGTGACGACATTGCGGCAACAGCAGGCGCAGGAGTAATAAGTATTGGATATGTATTTCGGCCAGACAGGCAATGGGCATGTCTGTATCGAAGCCCGCATTAGAACCAACATAACCCCTACGTTGAGCAGGAAACGCTAATTTGGGTAAAGACCGGACACTTGTGAAGGCGCGGAGATAATCATCTGCCGGCACTAAGGGGAGAACGAAAAGAAATGGTTAAAACACTTGAGGATCTGTTGGGTATCGAGCTGCCCATCATCCAGGCGCCGATGGCGGGTGTGCAGGACAGTGCGCTGGCCATTGCGGTATCCAATGCCGGGGGCCTGGGTTCACTGCCCTGCGCCATGCTGGAGGGTGAGAGCATTCGACAGGAAATCACCACCATCAAATCGAAATCGTCAAAGCCATTTAATGTGAATTTTTTCTGCCATACAACGCCGCAACCGGATACAGAACGGGAAGCCCGTTGGCGTGAGCTGCTTGCCCCGTATTACCGGGAACTGGGGGTTGATCCGCAGAGCATTAAACCCGGCGCGGGCCGATCACCGTTCAGCCAACAGGCGGCAGAGATAGTGGCCGAGTTGAAACCACCGGTAGTCAGCTTTCATTTTGGACTGCCGGAGCCGGATCTTCTGGAGAGTGTTAAATGCAGCGGTGCGAAAATCCTGGCCAGCGCCACCTCCGTTGCGGAAGCGCTGTGGCTTGAGACGCGCGGTGTCGATGCCATTATTGCCCAAGGTACGGAAGCCGGAGGCCATAGGGGAAGTTTTCTCTCAGATGACCTGAGTCTTCAGATGGGAACCTTTGCTTTGGTACCGCAGATCGCCGCCAGGGTGAAAGTGCCCGTGATTGCAGCCGGTGGCATTGCTTCAGCGGAAGGGGTTGCAGCAGTCATGCAACTGGGTGCTGTAGGCGCACAAATAGGCACTGCTTATCTGTTGTGCCCGGAAGCGACCACCAGCCAGATCCATCGCGCCGCGTTGAAATCGGAGTGCGCACAACATACCGCGGTGACCAATCTGTTCACCGGCCGACCCGCGCGGGGGATTGTCAACCGGTTGATCCGTGAGTTGGGGTCGATAAACCCCGCTGCACCGCCGTTTCCTCTGGCGGCGTTAGCTATTTTACCTTTGCGTGCCAAAGCGGAAAGTCTGGCCAGCGGCGATTTCTCTCCGTTATGGGCCGGGCAGAATACGACAGGGTGTAAAGAGATTTCGGCAAGAGAGTTGACTTGGCAGCTGGCGGGGCGGTTGATGAGCACTGTATGAGTGGCGCACAATGGGCTGGTTGGCGATTACCTCCAACAGGGATTGTTACAAAATAAGTTTCGCTGAATCCTCAATAAACTTATCGCTTATTACTGGAGTAGAAAGTTACTCCACCGCCAGCGTATAAGTCGTGAACTTGTTTCCCAGTATCTGGCTTTCACGCACGTTTTGTGCAATTTTTCTGAGGAATTTATATTCCGGTCGAGTATGGAGAAAATGTATGGAAACCGTCTTATGTCCCAATTCTTTAGCCCAGGCCATTAGGTCGCGAAATATTTTCCGTCCCTGCCCCCAGTGGCTGTCATCCAGAATAATTGCCATTTCATATGTCTCTCTGTCCAGTTGTATCCCGCACCATCCGACACACTGATTATCAGCGACAATAGCCCGTATTCGACAACCAGTGGTCGAATCCATTTTTATTTTTGTATTTAACCACGATTGTAACGATACACTGTCGAAGACCTGATGGCTTATCAGGTGAGTCCGTAGTTTATCCTTGTTCAACAAGGATAATAACTGCTCAGGATCGACTTGGTTTAACGCTATGTATTTAATGGAATTCATATTGTATCCGGTGATTGAGTGGATCAAGTATTGTTGAACCCAGATCATTGGGCGCAGACTGTCGTGATTCCATTGTATAATCTGGACTGAATATCAGAACAAGAACTGGATTAGCCTTACATTGATTGTCAATTGTCATTGTTGAGATATATTATTGGTCGCTGGAGGTTCTGGCTGAGGGAATAGTTAGAGCCTGTCTTTTTTTAATGCTAGTTTACACACTTATTAGGAATAAAAATGAATCAGGCGATTTCTATTCGCGGGCTTGAAAAAATTTACAGTAATAGATTTCATGCGTTGGATAATATCAATCTGGATATTGCGCGAGGTGAAATATTTGCACTCCTGGGACCAAACGGTGCGGGTAAAACAACACTGATCAGCACTATTTGCGGTATTGTCAAAGCCAGTTCAGGTACGGTTGAAGTGTTTGGTCACGATACTATAAAAGAGTATCGTACAGCGCGTACCCATATCGGGCTTGTGCCTCAGGAGCTTACCACGGATGCGTTTGAAACGGTTTGGAATACAGTTTCATTTAGCCGGGGTCTTTTTGGTAAACCGGCATCACCTGCTTATATACAAGAAATCCTCAAAAAGTTATCACTGTGGAATAAAAAAGACTCGCAGATCCGTCAGCTGTCGGGTGGTATGAAACGACGAGTGATGATTGCCAAAGCCTTATCCCACGAGCCAGATATTCTGTTTTTGGATGAGCCCTCTGCCGGCGTCGATGTGGAGTTGCGCAAATCTATGTGGTCTCAGGTTCGTGAATTGCGGGAAACCGGCGTGACGATTGTCTTGACCACCCACTATATAGAAGAAGCAGAAGAAATGGCGGATCGTATTGGGGTAATTAATAAAGGGCGTTTAATTCTGACCGAAGAAAAAAATAAGTTGATGAAAACCTTGGGTAAAAAAGAACTGGTGATGAATCTTTATCAGCCTTTGTCGGTTATTCCCCAGCCCTTATCACCCTTTAATCTGCATCTTGCCGATGAAGGCAGGCAATTGATATTTACCTATGACCCAGCAAAAGAAGATAATGATGTGGCCGATTTATTGGATCATTTGAAAGAAAATTCGATTCGTTGTAAGGATATAGATACTCGTCAAAATTCACTTGAAGAAATATTTGTTCAACTGGTAGGTGAAGCATGAATTATCGTGGCATTTGGGCAATTTATCGATTTGAAATGGCGCGGGCTTTTCGCACGGTTGGGCAGAGTATTGCATCACCAGTTATTTCCACCGTTCTATATTTTATTGTTTTTGGTTCAGCGATCGGATCGCATATGGATGATATTGATGGTGTGAACTATGGGGCTTTTATTGTGCCTGGTTTGATCATGCTGACTATTTTGGGGCAAAGTATTGCTAATGCTTCTTTCGGTATTTATTTCCCGCGCTTTACCGGTACCATCTATGAAATACTATCGGCTCCGCTTTCTTCTCTTGAAGTCTCCATTGGTTATGTGGGCGCTGCGGCTACAAAGTCGGTGATTATTGGTATTGTGGTGCTGGCGACAGCCGGTTTTTTTGTGCCACTGGAGGTCCAGCATCCATTTTGGATGATATTTTTTCTGATTATGACCTGTATTACATTTAGTTTGTTGGGATTTATCATTGGCATTTGGGCCGATGGTTTTGAAAAGTTGCAGCTTATTCCCTTGTTGATTATTACCCCCTTGACTTTTTTGGGGGGGAGCTTTTACTCAATTGATATGTTGCCTGTATTTTGGCAAAAAGTGTCATTTCTGAATCCAGTGGTTTATCTTGTCAGTGGTTTTAGGTGGAGCTTTCATGAAAGTGCCGATGTTAGTTTATTGGTCAGTGTGACGATGATCTTGGTATTTCTGGCTTTATGTGTTGTGCTTGTCGCAAGAATTTTCAAAACGGGCTATCGGCTTCGCAACTAGCAGGCTGTTGAAAAACTATCTGCGCTGTCACTGCGGCGTTAAAAATCAGCAGCTTTGTGTGGTCTTAATGTTTAGGGGGCCTCGCCGCTTTTTAAGTGGTGACACTTCCTGTACCGTTTATCCATTCATATAAAAAGTAATTCTCCGAACCCAATGTATAACCTGCTAAGCCTAGGACACCTAATTGCTCATAACTCTGGTTACTCTTGAAGCCAAGCAAGGGCATCGTGTTCATTGTCAAAAAATTTTGTTTCCCCAGATATAAACCATCCTCCTACCTTTGTGGCCCAAGACTGCCAGCTTTTATTGCCAATAAGGGCAATTTTGGAAAAGTCCGAGCGGTGTTTGAGTCCAAATTTAAGATCATCCCACATTGCGCGTAGTTCCCAGCCTTCTAACTCCGTGCAATCAATTAATGCATAGATAATGGGATCTTTCACTCCTTCTATTGCCGATTCCAGCATGGGCACCATAACTTGATAATCTTCGTGTTCTAACTTGCCTTTTACCGAGAGCGTTAATAAAAAATGATTATTGATTCTTTCTATTCCTACCGATAAACCATGTCGTTTAGTGTTCATAACGGCCTCCACATATTGAAAATAGTCTTTACGCAATTTTAAAGTTATCCATCACTGGCACAGTTGACATGGGTCAATTTGGCTGGTGATTGAGTAGGGTGATATTACTGGGAACGGGTGGTTGAATTCTTAAATGAGGCTTTGGATTGATTCCTGAGAATTAATAAACCGTATAGAAATATGGGATATTTTAAAAAAGGTAAGCGATAATTAAAGTTGGTTCTAAGATAAGTATTATTGGGAATAGTTGATGAGAATTTCTACCTTCAAATCTTGGTTCACCTTAGGTCCCATACTATGGCATCTCGCTAAATGGAAGAGTCTATAAGCTTGCCAATTTCTAGTTAATCTATAGACTTTGTCTATGATTGAGTAAAGCTCGTAATATTTTAATAAGTGGGAGATAGCTTATGCGGTTGTTTGGTAAGGGTTTGAGCCTTGTATTGTTATTCTGGGTGAGTGCTGGGCTGAATGCCGCATCTTATTGGCAGGACATGCCAGCAGCTAGTCAAAGACTAGATCAGAGTTTACCTCTGGTCGCCAAAGCCAGCGAAGCACGGCACCTGCAAGCAGATGTTGAGGCCATTCGCCAGCAGTTACTAAGTTCAGATAGTGTTGATATCGAGCTTCCCCTTCCGAATGGCCAGATGGCTATTTACCATTTTGAACTATCCCCTATTGCTGCCCAAGATTTATTGGATAAATTTCCAGAGATCCGTACTTTTAAAGGTACAGATGTCACCAACTCTGCCAATAGCGGGCGTTTTGATATTTCTCACTTAGGCTTTCGAGGAATGTTTCGGCATGATGGTCAGCTAATTCTTATAGACCCGCAATATATTGGGAATACTGAGCACTACATTACTTATAATGCAAAGCATGCTCAACGTCTGTCACCAAGTCCTGATGACCAAGTCGAAACAAATTTTGCGCCATATCTTTCAAAATTATCACAGGAACGTGTACTCGCTAAGGGGAGTTCAGATGGTAGTTTACGTACCTACCGTCTTGCTGTAGCAGCTACTCAACAATATACCAATGCAGTTGCTCCGGGTTCTGTTGGCACCGTTGCTGATGGTATAGCCGGTATTACCACCGCCATTAACCGCGTTAATGAAATTTATGAAAGAGATCTTGGTATTCGTTTGGAGTTGGTTGCCAATAATGATGCGATTGTATATACCAATTCCAAACTTGGAGCTTATGCAAACAATGGTTCCTTTGCAGAGTTATCGCTCAATCAAACAAATATAAATGCTGTTATTGGGCCTGAGAATTACGATATTGGCCATCTATTTGGAACGGGTTTGGGTGGAGTAGCCTCATTGGGTGTTGTTTGTGATGATGATTCGAAAGCAAGGGGGCTAACAGGCCTTAACGATCCTACGGGGGATTTATTTTATGTGGATTTTGTCGCTCATGAAATAGGCCATCAGTTTGGTGCCAACCATACTTTTAATGGTAGCTCTAGCTTAAGTGGAAGCTGTAATAGTGGTAACCGCAACTCTAGTACTGCTTATGAGCCTGGTAGTGGATCGACAGTAATGGCTTATGCGGGTATCTGTATATCTGCAGGTGTAACAGAGGGTTCGCCAAGTGACCAAAATTTACAGTATGATTCTACAGATACAGAAGTTGTCGTTGGCACTGATGGTGCCTCTGATCCTTATTTCCATGCAGGTTCAATTGAGGAAATTACTCGCTTCGTTACCACAGGTAACTATTCAGTTGGTGGCACTCTTATATCTGGAGAAGGAGATCAATGTGGTAGCATGTCGGCTATGGCTAATGCAGCCCCTGATGCAAGCGCTGGTCCAGATGTTACCATCCCAGCAAATACTCCCTTTATTTTAAGTGGTTCTGCCACAGATGCTAATGTTAGCGATGAGCTAACCTACGTGTGGGAACAAATGGATGTGGGTACGGCCTCATCGGACACAAGTGAGTGGATCGATGACAGCAGCCGTACTATTTTTAGATCACTACTTCCTACTACCTCTTCAGAACGCTACTTGCCTAGGCTCGATAATATCCTTGATGGCTATACATCTCATAGTGAGCGAGGGGATTATATTCGTGATGCAGAGTTTTATCCTATCACCAACCGAGACCTAAATTTCCGCTTAACGGTTCGTGATGGACAAGGCGGTACGGCATTTGAGAATAAAGCAGTGACTGTAACAACCACAGCGGGTCCTTTTAGAGTGACTGCCCCGATTTCTGGTAATACATGGACGGCTGGAACGGCCACAGTAACCTGGGATGTGGCCAACACCAGTGGTGGAAGTGTTAATTGTAGCAACGTGAATATTGCGCTAAAGAGTGATAACAATAATGTGTTTGCTTATGACTTGCGTGAAAATGGCAGCAATAGCTTAACATTTGCTAACGATGGTTCTGCCACCATTAATGTCCCTTACATAGATACTAGTGATGCCCGGGTCATGGTGTCCTGCGCCGATAATATCTTTTTTGCCGTTAACCCGGATGACTTCAATGTCTCCGCGCTATCGACAGCTATTAGCTCTATTGCCGCTGCCAGTGCGACAGAGGGTGACAGTATGAGTTTTGCTGTGACTTTGGCGTCGGCTGCAGGTAGTAAAAACTATTCTTTTGCCATTGAAAATGTGAGTACTTCTTCGGCAGATATTGATCTTGGTAGCTTAGCTTTCTCGAATGGTGTAATAAGTAATAATGGTGTTTTAACGGTTCCAAACGACGTGAGTTCATTTACTCTAAGCTTTGATACAGTCAGTGATAGTGTCGTCGAAGCAAGAGAAACGTTAACACTTTACCTAGGTGGTTCAACAGCGACGGGAACTATTATTGATACCAGTGTAGGTGTAGATAGTATTAGCCAACCAGTGGCTATAGAAGGGGAAGAACTGGAGTTTACCGTTGCCTTAACGGATATCACCACAGCGCCTCAGAATTTATCAATGACGGTGACTTTATTGACAGCAAGCAATACTGATTTCTCTGGCTTTGTTTATAGCGGTGGTGTTACCGAGAGTGGCGGTATCTTAACTGTGCCCTCTGGTTTGTCTTCATTTACGGTTACCGCTACTGCGTTTGATGATGACAGTGATGAAACCTCAGTAGCAGAAACCTTCCGCTTAACGATCGATGGTGTGAGTGCATTGGGAACTATCGTCGACAATGACTCCCCAGAGAGTAGTGGTGGAGATTCTAGCGGTCGTTCTGGCGGCGGTGGCGGTGGTTCAATGGGGCTGTTTAGCTTTGCCTTGCTATCATTGTTAATACTTTCACGTATTAGACGGCGATCTTCTCTATGATTATCTTTAAAAAACTATTCGCCGCTTTTTTAGTCTTGTCATCCCTGGTATGGGTGGTTGGCTGTAACGTGACGGCAGATGAAAAAGCCAATACCCCTAAATCGGACTATATCGAGCGCTTATCCTGGGTAGAATCCGCAGATGCGAAGCAAGACGCAAAAGCCGCTATCGCTAAACAGGATTACCGCCTGTATGTTATGTCTGGGAGGGGGCAGCGTACGCCTGGGCTGTCAGCCGATCAAATGCTGGATTTAAAACAGCGCTGTGGCACAAAATACGTTCCAGGCAGTACGGATGTTGTAAAAGATGATGAGCAACTGAGGTTATTAGAACAGCTCGATAGCTATGCTGAAGAATACAACCAAATAGTTGCTAAACATTGCCCATAAAGGCTTTTCTTTGTTAGCCTTATAAAAAAGTGAAGGGCGTCACATATTTGCTTCTTTTGAGCACTTAGCTATATGAAGAAGCTTTTCATTTTTAGTAAAATGTCGAATACTAGCGGCCATAGTATAGGTCACCATAAACTTAAGTCGCGTTTCTCGTATTCTCCATTCGACGACATCAAGGGATATGAGTATTCAAACTAGCTGTCAATATAAACTGTCAGTATAAATAGTCACTATAAAAGGAAAAGGAGCCGTTATGTCATTTGGAACCCGCAACCAAAATCAAAATCTTATTCGCATTAACACCATACTTGGTGAAAACGCCTTATTTGTTGAGCACGTAAATGCTAAACT
>JBNKUQ010000042.1:0-26693 GCA_050298695.1 Cellvibrionaceae bacterium | reverse complement strand
CTTGCTTCAGTCATTATATAGGCACGGTTATTGGCGGCATCGATAGCAATTCCGGTTGCATCATCCCAAATTGATGGCCCTTCACCCACCTGACCAGATGTTACTAATTGAATCACTGAAGCACTGGTTTGTCCTGCGGAGTCCAATACTTCAACCTGTATGTCTTTTTCGATTCCGTTGGTAGGTAAGGGGACATCACTAGCGCGCCATGAACCGTCAGGATTCAATGATGCTATTGTAGATCCCTCACTCGTACTCACTGTGACAGTGAGTATGGAAGCGCCACTACTACTTGCACTGGCTGTTCCAAAAACATCAATTACGTTTTCTGTATAGCGTGCTTTAGCGGGAGGGAAATGTATCGTTAATTCAGGATTGTTAGTATCGAGAATCTCGATGGTAACCGTACCCACGGATACAGCACCTTCATTGTCTGTGATACTGAGCGAAAGGGTAATACTTTCTTGGCCGCTTACACTGGGTGCAATAAAGCTGGTAGCCAGTTCATCAGTGCGGAGTAAGCTGATTGAAGGACCGGCAGTTTGCTCCCATAGAATATTTGTTACAGTACCGTCACTATCCGTTGCGGTGCCAGATAAATTAACGGTATCACTTTCGTTAACGGTTTGTTCTTCCCCAGCGTTGACGATTGGTGCTTGGTTCAGTGCGTTCACCGTAATATTGACTTGAGCCGTACTATTAGCCCCATCGTCATCGCTCACGGTAAGCTCAAAAACCAAGATTTCACTAGCACCTTGTCCAAGCACTATTGGTGCAGTAAACACAAGGTCATCAATAATGCCATCATTTATCCCAGTAAACCCTGATAAGTCTACGGAGCTTCCTGATAGTTGTGTCCATATAGCACTGACAACACTACCGTCACTATCGCTTGCATTCGATGACAATGTAACCAGACTTTGTTCATCAACTGTTTGAGAATTGTTTACAGTAATGACTGGGGCGGTATTTTCGTTGTTGGGAGTATTATCACCATTATCATCGCTTGATCCACTTCCGCCACCACAGGCGCTCAATAAAAAAAGGTTAATACAGAAAATACAACGAAGATAAAACTTTTTCGAAAAAGTGCTCATGCACGCTCCAATATATGTATTTCGATAGGGTAAGTATTAATAGATATAAAGAACAGTAACTTTAAAAATCACCGCATCTGAGAGATTTAGACAAACGGTAACTCTTAACAACTCAATAAAACGGGAAGTCTAATTTGTATCAATAGATAGGAAGCATCAAAGAAAGGTGATTTTTAACATTTATAGAGTCCAAGATTTTTTTATTTTTTATGATGAAATACCTAAATCCAGTGCGAAATTAACACAGTTTTTAAATATTTAAAATATAACTTTATGTTAACAATTTAGGAATGTGAATTGGTTCAAACTAATCCTAATAAAATGCAATATTAAGCGTCACGCTCATTATTCATGGAACACTCGGTTGAACAATAAAATACGAATAAAGCGCAAAAAATGCGCCAATGGATTTGCTGGAATGGTATATAGATAATGTGTGAAATATAACCCAAAAAATATTTTATTTGTTTAGCTAGTACGACTCGTCTTTTTCCCATTGACCACTGGCATTGCTAAAACACTCTCGCTTTTTATTTTTTCGCCAATGATTTTTCCAAAATTCAATACGTGTTGGCTCAATAATATAGCCTGCCCATGATGCAGCTAGAGTAGGTTTATTGCCGCTAAAATGCTCCCGAATTTCGCTTTTATGATCGCTTAAAGAGTCACAACTTTCATCCTTACTCGTCTCTAGAGCCCAGGCGGTCAGTTGTGCATGGTAGTCACGCTTTTTCCATAATATTTCGGCAGTACTGCGTTCTAGCTCAGTAACATTTCCCTCTATGGTTGCTTGCATCTCGGTTTCTGGCCAGTAAAAGCAGAGGCCAACGCGGGGATTGGTCTGAAACTGTTTTGCTTTACCACTATGTTTGTTGACTAAAAATAGCAGACCCTGTTCATCAATTTTTTGTATGGTAATCATACGTACGCTAGGTTGTTGATTATCGGCAGCCGTGGCAAAAAAGCAACAATCTGCTTTGCTATTGCCCAGTTGAGTTGCCTCGTCTATGTAACGACTAAGCATATTAAGCGCATTTGTTTTTAAATAGTCGGCCATAAAAAGTGTCTAGCACATTGTTAATAAAAAGTTGACTAAGTGATTACCACCTTTTTCATAGTAGAGAAGTAATAGGAAATAGTTTTGATCCAAATCAAGGAAGTTAAGTTCGTTTTATTTAAAATGAGTAAAAACAATGGGAGGTGAACTATGTCTAAACCAATTAACACGATCATGTATGCAACTGATTTATGTGAAAACTCGCTGAATGTTTTCCAATTTGCCCTGAGTATGGCTGAGCAATATAAGGCCAAGCTCTTGTTTTTGCATGTGATTGAACCGCTAAGTACAGCCGCTGCGACTGCGGTCAATGTCTATTTTCCTAGTGGGGAGCTGGAAAAATTATATAACCAATCCATGGATGAGGCTTACAAGAATATTAATCAAAAAATGGAATCTCTCTACAAAGAAACCTTGGAAGCAACAATTCCAGGAGAAGAGTTTCAATCATTTATTTTAGAAGGTGTACCCGATCAAGTTATTTTAAAATCAGCCCAGAAAATGAATGCGGATCTTATCGTAATGGGAAGCCATACGCACAGCGCGCTAGACAAACTTTTGGTGGGATCCGTAGCGAACAAAGTTGTTAATCAATGCGCTAAGCCAGTTTTACTAGTGCCTACAGCGAAGGATTAAGTGCCCACGGCGAAAGATTAAATGACCGTGGTAAATTAATTGCTAATAGCAATATCTCTCAAGCGGTTAATATCGAGTAGAGAGGTGAGTCGCCGCTGGGTACTGATTAAACCTTGTGATTGCATTTTAGAAAATACACGGCTAACGGTTTCTATCGTTAATCCTAGGTAGTTGCCGAGTTCGGTGCGTGACATAGGAAGCATAAATTCGGTTGGTGAGAGTTGTCGGTATTGATAGCGTGAGGATAAACTCAGTAGAAGAGCGGCCACACGTTGCTCAGCAGATCCATTGTTTAGTAGGGTAATTAATTGCTGATCTCTGGTTATCTCCTTGCTCATCAACTGAAATAAATGCCTTTGTAGTGAAGGAATGAGTTTGCTGAGCTGTTCCAATTTATTGAAGGGCATTTCACAGATGGATGTGGTTTCCATGGCAACAGCGGTATTGCGGTGGAGGTTGTTGTTCAGGCCATCTAGGCCCACAATTTCCCCGGGAAGGTAAAAACCTGTGATTTGTTCATCCCCATCTTCAGAGAGGTAGGTCGTTTTTACACTGCCAGAGCGTACTGCATAGATAGAGGAGAAGCTATCGCCACTTCGGTACAGTGTGTCGCCTTTATGAAGAGGCTGACTGCGCAATGTGGCTTCATCAATTTGATTGATTTCATCTAACTCTAGACTAATCGGCAAGCAAAGCTTGGATAGACGGCAATTGCTGCAGGAGATTTGGTTGTTATGTGGGCAAGCTTGTTTGGCGGTGTATTGAGCTGTTGTCATATTGGCTTGATCAGTATTTTGATGTGAGCAGTATATGTTCTTAGTAGGGAATAGGGAAGCTTACCGTTATCTGTTCAGGCTGCCTGGTCAAGATAAATATAGATAAGTCTCATATAACCTTATATTTTTAATGGTTATCGATTAGCTAACAGAGAAAAGAGTATTCTATTGCACCAAAAAATAACTATCTACATTTTATGCTTGTAAATACGCACTAGAATGTGGCTGTTTTTTTTATATTTTAATATTTTCTTAATTTTTATCATTAAATTGATAAGTTGTAGTTTGTTTACCGCATTTTAAAAAGGGGGATTGCACCGAAAATGATTAATAATAGTGCATTTTAATGACATATTTGCCTATATTAAGAACAAATTAGTTTGGAGAAAAAGTTTTATGGCGGGACTGGTATAGTATTTGCTGTTATCGATTCGTTTATATAATGCAGATAGGCCTTCTATGACAGTCGATAAATTTAATATCTTTTCTTTTTCGGGGAAGATGAAAGTATTACATCTAAGTTGGATCGCATTTTTCATCACTTTTGTGGTGTGGTTCAACTTAGCTCCGTTGTTACAGTATCTCAAGCTTGACTTGGGCTTAACGACGGCTGAAATTAAAACGCTGCTTATTCTCAATGTGGCATTAACCATTCCCGCCCGAGTGGTTATTGGTATGCTGACGGATAAGTATGGACCTCGCATTGTCTATTCCATGTTATTAGCGGTTTGCTCGATTCCTTGTTTTATGTTTGCCATGGCTGATAGCTTTGTTCAAGCTGCAGTTGCCCGTTTTATGCTTGGGTTTATTGGTGCTGGGTTTGTGATTGGTATTCGTATGGTTTCTGAGTGGTTTCCTGCGAATGAGCTGGGAACAGCGGAGGGCATTTATGGTGGCTGGGGTAATTTTGGCTCGGCGGCTGGTGCATTTACTTTACCTGCTTTAGCCTTGTGGCTGGGTGGAGAAGAAAATGGTTGGCGTTATGCGATTGCGGTAACGGGTGCGATGAGCTTGATATTTTCATTTATTTATTATTTAAATGTGAGTGATACACCTAAGGGTTCTACCTACTTCCGTCCTAAAAATTTGGGAGCGATGGAAGTCACCAGTAAATTTGATTTCTTTTTCCTGCTTTTGATGAAGCTACCAATGTATGCCGCTTTGGCTTTACTTGCGTGGAAACTCTCTCCCTCCGGTATCAAAATGCTCAGTGCCCTTGTGGTTAATATCATTTATATTGGTTTAGCGTTACTGTATTTTTTAGAGGTTTATAAAGTATGGCAGGTTAACAAGAATGTATTTGTTGAGCCTGTGCCTGAGCTGCATCAATATAAATTTAAGCAGGTTGCTGTGCTTAATATATTATATTTTGCGACCTTTGGTTCTGAGCTGGCGGTTGTTTCCATGTTGCCGCTATTTTTCGCGGAGACTTTTGAGCTGTCACCTGTGGTTGCGGGTATGGTTGCCTCAGCTTATGCGTTTATGAACCTAATGTCTCGCCCCTTGGGTGGCTTTATTTCGGATAAATTTGGCCGAAAATCAACGTTGTTAATTTTAACCGCGGGTCTTGCCGGAGGTTATTTTTTGATGTCGCTTGTAAATAGCACATGGGCTGTGTGGTTGGCAGTGATTGCGGCTATGGCGTGTTCTTTCTTTGTGCAATCTGGTGAAGGCGCGGTATTTGCCGTTGTGCCTTTAATTAAACGTCGCTTGACGGGACAAATTGCCGGTATGACGGGTGCCTATGGAAATGTTGGAGCGGTAACTTATTTAACGATATTAACTTTTGTCGATTACAGTACTTTCTTCTTGGTAATCGCAGGCACGGCTGTTATTGGCTTTGTGACATTATTGTTTATGAGTGAACCCTCAGGCAAAATGGCTGAAGTAAAAGAAGATGGTAGCGTAGAGTTGATTGATGTTACTTAGGTCAGAGTTACTGATCAGAGTTGCTTATATTGACGTTATTTAGAAAGAAGCTCTAGATAATTTACCTAGAAAAAAGGCATTGTGTCCACACAATGCCTTTTTTCTTTAACCATATTACATATAATCCTAGAAAAATCAGTTGGCGGCGTGCATAGAATGAAATATTCTACGAAATCAGTATCTTGCAAATATTTGAGCACACTCTCTCTCGATGAATGCCTATTGCTCACAGGGTGGCCCTATTTTCCGTCAGGCGAAAAATATGACTCGCCCTGAGAACAATCCAACTGATTTTTCTAGGATGATGATTTCACAAAGTGATAAAAAACTAAGAGTGGCATTTGGAGGCTATACCTCCGCGGGGCTTAAACCAGAAAACCAAGATGCTTTTGGCGCTTTGGCCCCCAAAAACCATTTAGCGGATGTGAAAGGTATTGTTGCCTGTTTATCGGATGGCGTGAGTAGTAGTGACAATGCCCAACAAGCAAGTCAAATGGCAGTCTCTCAGTTTGTCGATGATTATTACGCCTCACCGGATACATGGACGGTGCGTACAGCGGCATCTAAAATTCTCTCTTCTCTTAATTCCTGGTTATTCCATCACGGTCAACAGGCATCTGCCCGTCATAACGGTTTTGTTACGACATTCAGTGGTTTAATTATTAAGTCAAATAAAGTGCATTTATTTCATGTGGGTGATAGCCGTATTTATCGTTATCAAAAAGGACAGCGTTTAGAGTGTTTGACGAGAGACCACGTTCATGTAGGGGGGGATCGCAGCATACTAACTCGGGCCTTGGGGATCGATAATCGCTTGGAAATTGATTATAAACAAGAAGACGTTGAAGTTGGTGATGTATTTATTTTAACAAGTGATGGTGTTCATGAGTTCGTAACACCTGCGGAAATACGCCAAGCGCTCGAAACTAATGAAAGCTTGGAGGATACGGCTAAAACGATTGTTGAACACGCTATTCAATGTGGTAGTGATGATAATGTCACTTGTTTGCTAGTAAGAGTAGAAGCCCTGCCACTTGCTTCTTTGGATGAGGTGCATAGGCAGTTAACGCAATTAGTTATTCCTCCAGTAATGGATATAGGAATGAAGATTGATGGCTACGTTGTTAAGAGGGTGATACATAGCGGTACGCGTAGCCATTTATATCTTGTTCAGCACCCAGAACATAATCGGCCTTATGTATTAAAGGCACCATCTGAAAATTTTTCTGAGGATGTACAGTATTTGGAGGGCTTTATTCGCGAGCAGTGGGTGGGAATGAGAATGAACCATGAGAGTGTTATGAAAATTTATCCTCCAGATAGTGGTAGTCGATTTTTATATTTACTAGCGGAATACCTTGATGGTCAAACCTTGCGCCAGTGGATGCATGATAACCCTTGTACATCACTTGAAAAGGCTCGTGATATAGCTCGAGGAATTATTGTGGGTTTAAGGGTATTTCAAAGAATGGAAATGATTCATCGAGATCTTAAACCCGAAAATATTATGATGTGTAACGATGGTAGTATTAAACTAATTGACTTTGGAACAGTAAAGGTTGCTGGTTTGAGTGAGATGGCAAGTCCTGTAATAGAAAATATTCCTGTTGGTTCGGTAAATTATATCGCGCCGGAATATTTGATGAGAGGAGAGGCGGATATTCGTTCCGATCTTTTTTCACTGGGAGTTATCATTTATGAAATGCTTACGGGAAAGCAACCGTTTAATATGGGGCATGCTCATAGAAGACTGCCCAAGAGTACTAGCGAATGGAGGTACCGATCATTAACTGACTATCGCAAAGATATTCCTATATGGATTGATTTTGCTTTGAAAAAAGCAACGAATCCATCTATTCAGTATCGTTATGAAGCACTATCAGAGTTTATGGTCGATTTGTGTGAGCCAAATGAAAAATTAGTCAAAGGCCACCGACAATCACCTTTGATAGAGAGAAACCCCGTTTTATTTTGGCAATGTTTGTCTTGTCTGTTAGGATTGGTCATTATCCTGCAGTGGATATTTTTGTAGTTCTGAAAAAATGTATGGAAAATGTAAACCTAGTACTAATAAGTTAGGTTTACATTTCTATTTTTACTTAAGCGACTTTAGCCGATGGCTTTTTTTTCGTTTTATTTGCTTCATCTTTTGTTTTTTCAAAAGGTTCTACCTTGCGCTGCTTTTCATATAAAAAGCGCAGTACGTCTGAACGATAATGATTGTAGCCAGCGTCGTCTGCTAACTCTAGGCGGTTCCTTGGTCTTTCTAAATCAATAGTCAGAATTTCTCCGATGGTCGCAGCGGGGCCATTGGTCATCATGACGATACGGTCTGATAATAGTACTGCTTCGTCAACATCATGGGTGATCATGATAACGGTATTCCCCAGTTTATTTTGAATTTCCATCACCGAGTCTTGTAAATGCGCGCGAGTGAGTGCGTCAAGAGCACCAAAAGGTTCGTCCATTAGTAGCACCTTAGGTTGCATCGCTAGTGCACGAGCGATGCCCACTCGTTGTTTCATACCGCCAGAAATTTCATCTGGACGTTTGTGCATGGCGTGTTCCATATGAACTAGTGTTAGATTGTGTTCAATCCAATCTTTTATTTCTGCTTTGGTTTTTGTTTTTTTAAAAACTTGTTTAACGGCCAATTCAACATTTTGGTAGGCCGTCAACCATGGTAGCAATGAGTGGTTTTGAAAAACAACTGCACGTTCGGGGCCTGGTTCGTTGACTTCTTTACCTTCTAGAATAACGCCGCCTTCGGTCGCTTGATACAGACCAGCAACAATATTAAGTACTGTTGATTTACCACAGCCCGAGTGTCCAATTAAGGAGACAAATTCGCCTTTTTCAATATCCAAACTAATGCCATTCAGTGCTTTAAATGGCCCTTTGGGCGTGGGGAATTCAATACTGGCTTTGGAAATTTCTAAAAAATGTTGTTTCATCATATTTTCCTTTAGTTCAGCTATTTGAGGGCGAGATAAGCCTTATTTATTACCGTATTACAGCGGATTTATCCCAGTTTACCCATTGTTGAATCATCAACATTAAGCGGTCTAACAGAAATCCAATAAAGCCAATAACCAGGATGGCAACCATAATTCGCCCTAAAGAATTTGAACTACCATTTTGGAATTCATCCCACACAAATTTACCTAAGCCAGGGTTTTGCGCCAGCATTTCTGCGGCAATCAATACCATCCAGGCAATACCGATCGATAAGCGCATACCGGTAAATATCATGGGGATGGCAAAAGGTAAAACGATTTTACGAACATGCGTTAGCCAGCCGAGACGTAACACTTGGCTAACATTGTTTAAATCTTTGTTAACACCTGCAACACCAACCGCGGTATTAATCATCGTGGGCCATAAACAACACAGGGAAACCGTAAACATAGAAACCAAAAATGATTTTGAAACGCTTGGATCATCCGATACATAAAGTGCACTCACGACCATGGTGACCAAGGGTAACCAAGCCAGGGGGGAAACTGGCTTCAAGGTTTGAATAATTGGATTAATCGCGGCATAAGTTCCAGCGCTTAAACCTATAACAATGCCTACCGGTATTGCAATCAGTGTGGCTACAGCAAAGCCACACAATACGGTAATAAGGCTGGTAAGGATTTGATCAAAGAAAGTGACGCGACTTTTGTATTCTCGCCATACAACCTCGGCATTAGGATCTTTTGCTAATTTCTTTTCATTGCGGATACGCTGGCGTTCGTATTTTTGTGTCACATTAGCCCGTTCTTCATTATGTTCCGCGACTAAATTTTTGAATTGTGTGACGACTTCAGCAGGCCCTGGAAAATTGCCAAGGGAAGTCACAATATTATTCGATGCTTGTTGCCACAAAAACAAAAACATCAGTAAACCAATCAATGGTAAACCGACCGCTTTTAGAATACCGGCAATTTGATCGCGGCTAATGCCTTCTTCATAAAGCGTTCGCAATGGTTGTAGCGGTTGCGTTAACAATGAAGTGATACTCATACGACTTTCCATATTTACTTTGTGTTTACAATACTTGGTCAGCTTTTAAACCAATAGAGAATTTATTGATGTATTCGCTTGGCTTATTACCATCGAAGGTAATGCCATCAATAAAGCCTGTTTGTGCTGGTTTAAATCCTGTTTCAGTGTCAAAGTTAGGGAAGTCTTTTGCATCTGCTTCACCCTCATCAATCAGCATTTTTGCTGCTTTTGTGTAGATATCGGGTCGATAAACATCGGCAGCGATTTTTTTGTACCAAGCATCATCTTTTGCTTCAGCAATCTGTCCCCAGCGACGCATTTGCGTTAAATACCAAATAGCATCGGAGTAGTAAGGGTAAGTCGCGTTGTAACGGAAGAAAACATTAAAGTCGGGTACTTCACGCTTATCTCCTTTTTCGTATTCGAAGGTTCCTGTCATCGAGTTCGCGATAACATCGTAATCGGCACCGACATAGTAGGGTTTCGATAAATATTTAACAGCTTCGGGGCGGTTCGCATTATTATCCGCATCTAACCACATGGCGGCGCGAATAAGTGCTTTAACTACGGCAACTGTTGTATTGGGATATTTTTCCGAAAACTCTTTGGTGATACCGAACACTTTTTCTGGATTGTTTTTCCAAATTTCATAATCAGTTATTACCGGAACCCCGATGCCTTTGAACACGGCTTGTTGGTTCCAAGGCTCGCCCACACAGTAGCCATAAATAGTGCCGGCTTCTAGTGTGGCAGGCATTTGCGGAGGAGGAGTGACGGATAAAAAGGCTTGGGCATCAATTTGGCCTTTGGTGTCACCTTTGTGAGGTGCATAGTAGCCAGGGTGAATACCGCCAGAGGCTAACCAATAACGCAACTCATAGTTATGAGTGGATACAGGGAAGACCATCCCCATTTTAAAAGGCTTGCCCGCAGCGTTGTAGCTATCGACAACAGGCTTTAAGTAATCGGCTTTGATGGGGTGAATAGGTTTACCATTTTTAACGGGAATGTTTTTTTTCATTTCTTCCCAGACGGCATTGGAAACGGTAATACCATTACCATTTAAGTCCATACTAAAAGGCGTGATGATATGGGCTTTGGTACCAAAACCAATGGTTGCTGCTAATGGTTGTCCTGCAAGCATGTGGGCGCCATCGAGTTGCCCGTCAATAACACCATTTAGCAATACCTTCCAGTTAGCTTGCGCTTCTAATTCGACAACCAAACCCTCGTCTTCGAAATACCCTAACTCTTTAGCAATAGCGAGAGGAGCCATATCGGTGAGTTTTATAAAACCAAATTTTAGTGAAGTTTTTTCTGGTTTTAATGCCATTGCAGAGCTGGCACTGAGGCTTATAGCAATGCTTGAACAAATCATTGCGGATAGTTTCAGTACCTTTTTAAATGATAAATGAGGATGCATTACTTTTTCTCCTAATGAGGTTGACATGTAAAAAAGTGAAAAAGAAAAATGAGTGGTTTTTGTTAATTTTGTTTAGTAATTTTTTTAAAATCAAAAACATCATTTGTTGGCCATCTATACTTCTTTTCACAATTTACTTCCACAACTTACCATCGCAATTTGTTTGCCAACTTTATTTTTGACTGATATTTAATTTTTAATAAGTAATTAAATCAGTTAGTTAGAGGCTTATTTGCGATAATAATCTCGTTAAATTTGATAATTAAATTTCATTGTTTTGGGGTGAGGGTTTTCAAGCGCGCACGTTATTAGTGCGGTGCAGCATTAATAATGCGCACTAAAATGGAGTTGTTATTTAATATTTCCGAATATTAGCCATGTTTTATATGTGGTTACTACGATGTATTATTTCACATGTTAAGCGCATATTAACTTGAGTTTAACACTCTAAAACGTTTTATTTTCTGATAAGTCTAACAACGCCTTCCTGTATGCTAGTGGCAACCAATTCACCCTCATGGTTATACATACTACCTTTCGCTAGTCCTCTACCGTTGGAAAGTGAAAGGGGCTCGCAAATAACAAATAGCCATTCATTCAGGTTGCACTCGCGGTGAAACCAGATGCCATGACAAATCGTCGCTAACATAATTTCATCCAATCTAAAACGGTATGGTGTGGATCGGAGGGAAGAGGGCAGTAATCTTAAATCCGAGATATAGGCCATCAGTGGTTGTTGAATCTGCGCATCATTGGGCAAGCGGACGTCGGGTTTAATACAAAAATATTCCAGCGGTGCTTTGTTGTTTTCATCCTCATTCGGTAAGCGCATTAAAAAGGGCTGCTGGCTTAATATTTGGCTGTGAAAGTGATGTTTTATGGATGGGTCACCTTTTAAATTAATGCCGACATCACATTTTTTGTATAGCGCACTACTATCAATTCGTTCACAGTAATTAAGAGAGGATTGTTCTGGTTTTTGGAAAGAACACATCAACGTAAAAATGGTTTTATCGTTTTGACGTGCGGTAACAGTACGGGATGAGTAAGAATTGCCATCGCGGGTGATATCCACTTTGTAAGTAATAGGCACATTAAGATCACCGGCTCGTAAAAAGTAAGCGTGGGCTGAGTGTATATTTCTTTTGTCGGTGGCTTTTTGTTTTTCTATGGTTTTTTGAGCCGCGCTAATGGCTTGGCCAAGTACTTGACCTCCATAAACCCGTCCTGAGCCGATATCAATACTGTGGCCGATAAATTCTGTGGGGCTTGTTTGTTCTAAATCCAAGAGTTCAATAAGTTCAGATAATTGAGGCATAGGCAATTTCTTTAATAGTCGTCACTTGTTCATCAGTTATTACTAACAAATCACTTTAAAAGAATACATCGAGGTCACAGAGGTTTATTTATTGTTCTCGGCGTCATTCCCGCGGTTGGCAATTGCTCCTGCACTGCTCAAAGTCCCTAGGTCCTGTAGGGCAAGGCGGGAATCCAGGAGTTAATGCATATACTTCAGTCTGGATCTCTGCCTTCACAGGGATGACGATTGTATTCTTTTTTAGAGCCTTGGTCGTAATTAATGTGTTTCAAGGCATCTTGGTAATCTGCGGGTGTATTAATATTGAAAAAGGGGTCTATGTCGTCGCGAGTTGATTTTATAGAAATAACATGTGCATAAATGTGAGCCCATTTAGATAGGGAGTAAATGCCCGTTTCTTCAGCGCGTGATTTAAGTTCGTCATGTAAGTCGGTAGACCATAAACCAAAAGTAGGGTGAAGGCGCTCGTTGTGGCTTAGCGTCACTGCTTTGGCATGAGTGATATTTTCTTTAATGGGGCTCAGTAGTTGAGTCAGCAAATCATCGGGAAAGAAAGGCGTATCACAGGCAAATACCGCAATCCATGGATATTTTTGCGCTTGCCCCCAGTGTAAGCAGCTGAGTAAACCATTCAATGGACCTTTGATGGTCGAAATCTCATCGGGAATAATATCGACGCCGTAATGTGCTAAGGCTTCCGTTAATTCGGTACATTGACCATTCTCCAGCGGAGCGGGACCATTGAGTAATAGCTGTTTAGTTTGTTGCCGGGCCTTATTGATAATATAACTGAGTAAATTGTTTTCTGGCCCAAAAGGTAATTCCCATTTGAATTGATCGTTGAGTCGTAAACGCTGGCTTTGGCCGCCAGCCATAATGATAATGGGTACATTGTTTGAATTATTGTTTTGCATCAACCAATTTTAGTCGTTATCACGTACAATAATCTAGCTCTCATTAATGAAGATAGACTTATGATTGATTTACACGAATTTCGCCGGCAGTATCAGCAAGGTGGTTTACGTCGCAAAGATTTACAGAATAGTCCCATTGCACAATTCGAACAATGGTTTGATGAGCTTTTAAAATGCAATGTGTCCGATCCAACCGCCATGATATTAGCAACGGTTGATAGTAGTAGCCGTCCCCATCAGCGTATTGTTTTACTGAAACAAGTAGATGAACAGGGCTTTACGTTTTTCACCAACCGGCAAAGCAGTAAAGGGCGAGACATGCAAACCAACCAGCAAGTGAGTTTGCATTTTCCCTGGCACTTTATTGAGCGCCAGGTCATTGTATCGGGTACGGTTGAACTCATAACAAAACCGGAAGATGAGGCCTACTTCGCCAGCCGCCCAAAAGAAAGCCAGTGGGCCGCTTGGGCGTCTTCTCAGAGTGAGCCAATCGCCTCCCGGGACGAATTGATGGTGCGTTTTGACAGTATAAAAGCACAATATCCCGATGAGGTTCCTTTGCCAGAATATTGGGGTGGCTATCGTGTTGTTCCCAATAGTATTGAGTTCTGGCAAGGTGGCGAAAATCGCCTTCATGATCGCTTTATCTATTGTTTACAAGATGAAGCGAATAAAACCTGGTCCATTCAACGCATATCTCCTTAACAATAAAAATTTAATTGCATATGAAGGTGATAGAGACGTTGAAAGAGCGCGTGTTAAGCAATACCTTATTGCGTGTTTTAATCCCTCCCTTCGCGGGTTTACTGTTTTATGGTTCCTGGGCTTTTTGGGTCAACCTTGAACATGGGCTGATGGCTGCGACAAAAGCTGCAGCTACGCAGGGAGGGTACAGTTTCACCATTACTTTAGTCTTGTCCCTCGTCATTGAATGGTTATTTCGCTTAATGAAGCATATGCCGTTTTACCCATTTTGGGTCGGCTTTATTGCCTGCATATTGTTATACAGCACATCTTATGGTGTGAACGCACTCACCGGTACTCCAAATGTTATTTTGACCATACTGCCGGGCGCAGCGATAAGTACGATTTATACCGTGTTGTATATTGTGACGCTGAAGCGCTTGCAACGGTCTGAGGGCGGTATATAACTATACCGAGCGAGCAATCTTTCTCTTCATGACTCGTTCCCATGCTCCGCGTGGGAATGCATATCTGAATACAGGTTCGCAAAAAATCAAAGTCTGCATAAAACAGATCAACATTGAGAGAATGTATGCATTCCCACGCAGAGCATGGGAACGAGGTTAAACAGAGCATGGGAGATGAACTAAAGGTAAAAGTGTATATAACTATACAAGCTATTCGCTGATAAGCTCGATCACCTTATTTACTGACAATCACATTGGCTAATATTTTTTCCGTTTCTTTATTATTATCAGTCACCAAACTTATTAAGACTTGCTCTTGCTGCCGATTCAATATGTGAATACTTTGAATATTGATACTGGACTCTTCCAGTCGAGCGGCAATTCTGGCGAGTGCGCCGGGTTTATCTTCCACTGCTATCACAATCGTATCATCGCTGATGGCGCGGTAGCCTGCTTGGGTGAGTAGTTCAAGAGCCTGGTCATACTGGTCGACTTCCAGGGTGATTACTCCTTTTAGATTGGCGGCATCGGCGTCAATACAATCAATATTGATATTGGCATTGCCGAGTAATTGACTAATGTGGGCAATGACACCGGGGCGATCATCGGCTAGTAATGTTATCGGTTTCATAAATCACTCTCCACAGGATACCTCTTCATATCCTCGATAATGTCGTCAATCATACTTTCATTGACGTGGGGCAGGGTAATCAAATGGCTAATTTTTTGGTAGGGAGCAATTTGCCAGCGGGTCAAGACCTTATCGGAGGGGCGGGGAAAGACTACTGTCATCGAATTTTTGTGACGCCAAGCATCGACGCCAATGTCCGCCATTTTTTGAATGGCGTAGTCGGCCAAATCAAAACTACGTTGCACTATGTGTTTAATGCCTGCTTCGCCAAAATGGTGAATGGCGTACCATAGCATAAGCGGAGTAATTGCATTGCGTGAACCCATAATCGTGGTGTCGCGTACGCCCACATATTCTATTGAGCGAGCAATACGTTCAACATTTTCTTTGAGTGCCAATACCACGCCACAGGGCAGAGGTACCCCCAATAATTTATGACCGCTAACGGCAATGCTATGAATGCCATCGACAAAGTTAAACGCTTGAGGGTCCTCAACAAAGGGGAGTACAACGCCACTTAGTGCTGCGTCGGCATGAATGTAATAACGGCTAATGGCGAGTTTATGTAATATTTCTTTTATCTTTGTAAGATCATCAATGGCCCCCTGCATGGTTGTACCAACGTTAATAAAAATAATTGGCGGGCGATCTCGATGGATTTTTAACGTTTCATATAAATCTTGATAATCCATTTCACCCGATGGTAAACCGCGAATCATAATATTTCTGGCACCGATTAGGCGCATCAGTTTAGTTAGGCTGTAGTGAGTATCTTCAGAGAAATACACAATACCATCGGGTAGTAGCTCTCTAGCCAGGTACAAGCCATACATATTGCCCTCGGTCCCGCCATTATTTACATAACCCCAATACCCATCTTCGGGAGCTTTTAACCATTGAGCAAATTGCGCCAATACTTCCCGCTCAAATTCATGGGTGTTCATACGGAAATTACTGCCAGAGAAGGGGTCACCTACGTTGTTTAATGTGTAATTTAAAAATTCATAAATAGGGCGGTAATCAACCCCCATATGACAGGGATAACCAACCATAGAACGCCTGAGATTTTTGATCTTTTGCTTAAATTCAGTTAAACGATGTTGGATGTCATTATTCATTGCAACACATACTCAAACTAATGCTTTTTTAAGTTTAGACGAAAATAGGGAAGGGGCATTGTTGGGCTGTATAGTTCTATACAGAACGAGAGCTTTGTTTGAAAAGGATAAGCTTAGGATTGTTTTGTGACATGCTTAAATGCCAGCTTATTAAAAAATATAGGTTTTTTGTTTTATCTCAGATAAGTAAAGATACAGGCATTCGCCGTATATTTATTGCCAGAATTTTTTATGCGTGATAACTACTTGAGATTAAAGTATTTTTTAATATATTGTTCCGTTTTCCCTGAAATATACGTCCTAGATATATACGGTCACTGGCCATATAATTAACTGTTAATGTGTAAAGGAGAATTCAGTGCCAAGCGTACTAATTGAAGTTAGAAAAGAATATCCGGTTGAGACAGAAAAAGCTTTGATGGAGGCAGTGCATTCTGCATTAAGGGCGTCTTTCAAAATTATGCCGGGTGATAGAAACGTTCGTTTACTTGTCCACGAACCTCACCGGTTTGAGTGTCCACCGGATCGCGAGTCACCTGAATTTTATACACATATAAGTATTGACTGTTTTGCTGGTCGTAGTATTGATGCGAAGAGAGCACTTTACAAAAGTATCGTCAAAAATCTTGAGCCTTTCGGTATTCCTAACAGTCACGTAAAAATTATGCTTCGAGAAATTACAGCAGAAAATTGGGGTATCAGAGGCGGTCAAGCTGCTTGTGATGTTGATCTTGGCTTTGAGGTCAATGTGTAATGCACATTAACAAGCGGCAGCAATTGCTCCCAGCGCTCGCTGGGACAGCCAAAACGCTACGCTTTCCGGCCAAGTGTTACAGATACTTGGTTTAAAATTTCTCAGCAACCTTCCTTAGTCTTTGGTTTAGTTCTGATCCAGCACTCTATGCCAAAGAAAACTGAGCCAATTAATAGAATTTGGAGAGTCAGATAATCTCAAAGGAGCAAAGTGGTTTTCACAATTTGCCCAACAGAGCCAATATATCCCGCGAATACTCAGCCCAACTGAATAACAACGTTGTAAGTTTAGAGCCTTGGCACTACAATACGCTCCATGAATACATTGAAACCAGCAGACATTATTATTATCGCGTCGATCATTATGGTCGGCGCGGGTTGATTGCTGGCGGGTGATGACAGTTACCCACATATACCACTTTATCAACCCCCGCACTGAAAAGTTCGGGGGTTTTGTTTTTTATAAGGCCTGTAGAGCAGAATAGAACTATGTTAAAAACCATTGCCAATAAGATATTGCCCTTTCGTAAGCCCGGAGACCAGCGCAAAAACGACTCGTCTCATTTTGATTATGCTCAGGCAATTAAGCAAGCAGATATGACCCCTTTAACGGTGAGAACCACCATACAACGGGTAAAGTCATTGGAGCCAAAGTACAAGAATGACATTTGGCTGAAGCGAGAAGACCAGCAACCTGTTTATTCATTTAAACTTCGTGGAGCCTACAACAAACTGCGACAGTTACCCGCTAATAGTGATGTCATTACTGCATCGGCAGGCAATCATGCGCAGGGTTTGGCTTACAGCGCCACTTATTTAGGCCATAAAGCCCGTATTGTGATGCCAACCACCACCCCGCAGATCAAAGTTGAAGCGGTTAAAAACTTTGGCGGGCAAGTGATTATTCATGGCGATAACTTTGATGCGGCTAATGCCTATGCTTTGGAATTGGCCCAAAAAGAAAGCGCTGTCTTTGTCCCTCCTTTTGATGATCGCGATGTCATTATTGGCCAGGGGACTGTCGCTAGAGAATTGTTAGAGCAGCTACCCAACTGTGATGCGGTGTTCATTCCTGTGGGTGGGGGAGGTCTTTTTGCTGGAATGGCAGCTTATATTAAGGCGGTGCGCCCCGAGGCGAAAGTGATTGCGGTTGAAGCTGAAGATAGTGCTTGCTTCGCTGCAGCCATGAAGGCGGGTGAGCCGGTAGACCTTGAGTATGTGGGGAGTTTTGCCGATGGGGTTGCGGTAAAGCGTATTGGTAGCGAGACTTTTCGCGTAGGACGTCAGTACTGTGATGAGGTCATCACCGTTTCAAGCGATGCCATTTGTGCTGCAATGCAAGATATCTTTGTGTCGATGAGGGCTATCCCAGAGCCATCTGGAGCCTTGTCTTTGGCAGGATTAAAAAAATGGTGTGAAGAAACGGGTGAAACAGGTAAGCAACTTGTCGCTATTTTGTCTGGTGCTAACCTCAACTTTAATACCCTGCGTTATGTGGCGGAACGCACGGCGCTAGGACAAAAAAATGAGGCTTTACTAGCAGTAACCATTCCAGAGGAAAAAGGCAGTTTTAAAACATTCTGTAAAGCCATTCATAGCCGGCCTATTACCGAATTTAATTATCGCTTTTCTGAAAATGCCAAAACAGCGGAAATTTTTGTAGGTATTGGGCTAAGGGGGGGTGACGAGGAGTTACAGGCATTAAAGCAAGAGCTGACCGAGGGAGGTTATACCTTTGTTGATTTATCGGATAATGAATTGGCTAAATTGCACTTGCGTTATATGGTTGGTGGGCGTCGTGGTGCCGAGAGTAAAGAGCGATTATTCCGCTTTGACTTTCCAGAGTATCCAGGTGCGTTACTTCGCTTTCTTGAGACATTGGGATCCAAGTGGAATATCAGTTTATTTCATTATCGCAATCAGGGAGCGGCTATCGGCAATGTGTTGGCGGGAATTGAAGTGCCAGAGGTAGATAACGAAGAGCTGATTGAACATTTGCAACAATTGAATTACCAGTATTCAGAAGAAACGGATAACCCTGCTTATCAGCGCTTTTTAGGATAGCGTAAAGGGCAGCTCTAAAAATTCTAATTTTTAGAGCTGCCCTAAAATAATTAATTGGCGATTTTTATTTTTTTCCTCTCTAAAAGTAGCCGTTTGGCGGTTTTTAGGTTATCGTGTGGGCCTGCTGGTTTTTTAATTTCTGCTATTAAAAAATTATAATGAATGTAGCCAAACTAAGTGACTTAACAATTGCTGTATGGATTTATGATATTGATTACTATCGTATCGTGTGGGCCAATGATGCGGGCCTAATGCTCTGGGAGTGTACATCTTTAGACGAGCTATGCGCTAAAAATTTTAAAGCAGTTACCTCTGAGGCCTTACAAGAAAGTTTGCTGGAGTATCGGCAAGCCTTTAAACAAGGTGTCGTTTTATCTCACAATTGGCATTTCTCTCCGGGAGGGATAGAAAAACAAGCCTATTGCCATTTATCCGGTTTTGAATTAGATGATGGTCGTATCGGTATTTTAGTTGAAGCTTTGCCTATTACTGAGATGAATCAGCATGTCAAAATAGGTTCTTCCGCAATTTTGTCTAGCTATCTGGCCGATGGCCGCTTTGTCAGCGGCAATTCTACGTTTTTGCAAAAGATTAACCGCAAAGCCAAAAATTTATCGGATGTTATTGAACGTTTGTCCGATTTACAGCAAATATATAGCAGGTTAGAAACGCATGGTCACTTTGAAGGCGACGTGCTTTTTAATACCCGAAATGGCAAGCGTTGGTATCATATTATTGCGATGATAACGAATAATAAGTCCGAATCTAAAAAGATTTTCTTACATCAGTATGATATTCACGACCGAAAAATAGGGGAGCTGGCGTTAAAAAATGATGCCTTTACGGATTCGTTAACGGGTTTGTTAAATCGTCGAGGCTTTTATCGCAAATTAGATAAGGTAATGACCGATAAGAAACGGTTAATATTATTTTATATTGATTTGGATGGGTTCAAATTAATTAACGATTCCTTTGGTCATGCGGTTGGCGACCATGTTTTAAAGTTAGTGGCAAAACGTATAAAAATGACATTACCAGAAAATATGGATAGTTTTGCATGCCGCTATGGGGGTGATGAATTTACGGTGGGGATTGTGATCTCTCCAGATGGTATTGATGATTTTTTTGATGAAGAGTTAATGGCCGACTCAATGGTCAGTGTTCTATCCGATGTCTATCACGACGAAAATACCTACCCAGTTTCATTGTCTGCCAGTGTTGGTCTAGCTCATTATCCGGAAGATGTTGATGTGATAACCGAAACCGTATTTTATGCGGATGCGGCAATGTACCAAGCAAAAGAATTGGGTAAGCGCCGTTGGGTTAGGTTTGAGGCAGGGATGGAACGTACGATTCGGCGCAAAAGCTTAATTGCCCAACGCCTTTTTTATGCCGAAAAAAACCATGAGTTAATGCTGTACTACCAACCGATATGGGACTTCTCTGAGGGGAAAAACTGTATTGTCTCTTTTGAAGCGCTGTTGCGCTGGCACGATGATGAGTTAGGTTGGGTTCCTGCGGAAGATATTGTTCAAGTTGCGGAAGAAATTGGTATTATTCATAATGTTGAACGTTGGGTGACATCAAAAGCACTATCAGACTTACGGATATTGCGCGAATATATTAATCCAGATGTGACGATGGCCATCAATTTATCAGCGGTGCATTTGCGTGTGCCTGAATTGCCTCAATTTTTGTTGAGTATTATTGAGGCGAGTCAGTTACAACCCAGTGACTTAACCGTAGAATTAACAGAAAGCGCATTGATTGCTGATATTGAAAATAAGAATCATGTGGTACGCAAATTAGCCGACTACGGTATTAAAATTAGTATTGATGACTTTGGCACCGGCTACTCTTCATTGGCATACCTCCATCATATACCTGCCCACACAGTAAAGATTGACCGTTCTTTTGTTGAGCGCATTGAAGACAATAGTAAAACGGTGCAGCAAATACAAAAATTAATTGAAGCTTATGGTATGCGTTCTCTGGTTGAAGGTGTTGAAACAGAAGAACAACAGCAAAAACTTATTTCATTTGGCATTTTTTTGCATCAAGGCTTTCTCAAAGGAAAGCCTATGCCTTTGGTGTATTATTGCAAACGATGATGCAAGGAATTATTGCAATATTGAAAAACCCTTTGCTATTTTCACAGACTGGGCTTTAGTGCTAATCAATGGCGATTATACTCAGTCTTATAAGAGCTAGAAATCTCGCAAATAACATAGTTTGTACCGAGACACTTAAAAAGAAAACGCTGTGATCCCCGCTATCTGTAACTGCTCCCGAGTTATTCGAAGTGCCCCACGTCCGTTTTAGTCTGGATTCCCGCCTGCGCGAGAATGAGGTAGAAACTAATAGATGCTCAATCCTTATCTCGGTGTATCCTTCCATAGTGACTAGTTAGGAATAGCTGATCCCAGTAATCACAGCCTTTAGTGAGTTTACCTGCATGACGTATTTCTACAAAACCATCAAATATACCGAGCGATAATCGTTGCCGGTAACGCTCTAAATCGTGTCTTACTATTTATCATTAAGTCTCCCTATGTTAAGTCGCATCAATGTTTTTTAAGCATTAAATCTATAAGCTTCAACCATTTCGGTGTTATCACGTGTTTTATTCGGACGGCAGTGTAATCAAAAAATGGTAAGAAGCGAGTTAATTCTCTTAGCGCTGTAGATATTTTCTAGGTTAACGTTGACCTGTTTTTCTGCCAGATTTAGTTCGTACATTTTGTTACAGACTCTTACAAAATTTTATTTTGATGTTCGTTATTATTGCCTGACTGTATTCTATATGAGGTTAATAAAGTGAAGCGTTTTTCTTATGTGATGTTCTTGAGTAGTGTATTACTACTTACTGCTTGTGGTGGTGATGATCAGGGTAATGGTAATGAAAATGAATTAACAGAAAAAGTATCAATTTCTGAGCTGCAGGGTTTGTGGAGATCCGATGGTTATCATTATCTTGTTGAGGTGACCGATAATCAGTTTTTAACTTATGAACTTAGTGATGTTCATTGCTTGTTAGTGAGTGAGGTATCTATTGCTGAAGCGGAAGCTGATATGCCTTATGTATTGAGTAATTCTCAGCACAGCAGGATTGCCACAGATCCAGATTTGGACATAAGCGATACACATCCCTTATATTACGATCGTCTTAATGCCTACCCCGACGCTTGTGCTAATGGGCCAACGGCTCATACCGATGATCCTGTGGTTAATTTTGAAGTCTTTTGGAATATCTTTAATGAACAATATGCATATTTCGATGTACGAGGCGTCGATTGGCAGGCCGTTTACGATGAGTATCTCCCCGTTGTCGAACAGATTCGCGACACTGGCGAAGGCGATTTGTTTTCGGTATTTGAGGAGATCTTACCGCTTTTGAATGATGGTCATGTAGCTCTGTCGGATGAAGACAATGATCGTGAGATTGTTTCTGAAGAATTTACCGAGCCTGCCTTGCGCTTGTTGGAAGAGTTTGAACAAATTCATTCTTTAGACGAGCTGCTCCTGGACTACGGTAATGATCCCCAAGGCTTTGAGGATTTTGAAGACTATGCGTATTTTCGTTATGAGTTGTTTGAAGACGAAAAGATTGAGGAATACCAAGAAATTATTCAGCAGTATATGATCTCAGACTTGAATGTGGCGGGTAATGATCGCTTGTTGTGGGGCGTCATCGATAATACCAATGTAGGCTACTTGGCGATTCTGGCGATGGATGGATTTGCTGATGATGAGGAAGCCGATCCCGAAGAGCAGCTCGATAGTTTATTTTCAGCCCTAGATCAAGCATTATCAGATTTAAATAATACCGATCAGCTTATAATTGATATCCGCATTAATAACGGTGGTGAAGATTATATCGCCTTAAATATTGCAGGACACTTTTTTGATGAGCGGCGACTTGTTTACAGTAAGTACGCACATAAGCCTAATGGTACTAGTCCCGTGACGGATATCTATCTTGGGCCAGTGGTTACTGAAACCTACCAAAAACCTATTTATTTATTAACCAGTGGAGCCTCTGCAAGTGCGGCAGAAATCTTTGTATTAGCCATGCGAGAGCTGCCTTACGTAACGCTAATAGGTGAGCCCACTAATGGTATTTTTTCATCCATACTCGAAGCGCAACTACCCAATGGTTGGTTCTTTGGTTTGTCGAATGAAGTTTATCGTGCAACGGATGGTAATATTTATGAAGGTTTAGGCTTGCCGGTAGCACGAGAGGCCTTGATGTTTGACCCTGAATTTCGTAATCAGCAACTGGATGCTGGGATTGAGGCGGTGTTAGAAGGGCTCCAGTAAGTTAATACGCAGCATACTTGGCCACTTCGGTGGCCTTTTTTATGACTGTACAGGGCTTGAAAGTAATCACCTGAATTTGGTTTATCGATTATGCCCCTTCACCAACATCATGCTGAGGCCGCTTTTGCCTAATTTGAGTGAAATGCGCTCGTATTTTGTCTTAAAATTTGATCATTAAATTGTTGTTATATCTATTTCAGGCTATAAAATCATGCCCCCTAAGTACCATCTTTAGCAAAAGATACAATTTGATACAGAATTCTACTCAATGATACGTCTTAATTAGGGAATAGCAGTTTTAATGTAATTACAGAAAACTGTCTACAGGAGATACCCAATGAAATTATACTCGTTTTTTTACCTCGCTTTATTACTCACAACTCAAATTAGCCATGCTAGTGATATTGCTAAAGATATTCGTCAAGGTGGTGCAAACCCTGAGGGTATAGAAGATGGCGGCTTTATTGAGTTAGGTTTGGAACTTAGCTACTCAGATTTTTCAAGTGTTCGCTACAGCAGAGATCAGGACGATGCTGAAGTGGGATTGACATTAGGCTTGGATTATCGCTATCGAGGTTTTTTTATCGAGCTGCAGCAAGGTTCAGCAGACGGATTAAACCTGGGTTACAATATTTGGAGTAATGAAGATTTGTCCTTCGACCTGCTGGTATCCAGCATTAATGGCCGTTTAGATACCACAAGTGAGAAAGACATCAGTGGCTTATCTGAGGCTGAGCGTGATGATGCCTTGCAAGATAGAAATACTTTTTACAACGGTGCTGGCGTGCGGGTCACTCGATATTGGGATAACTACATATTACAGTACCGTCTGGTAACGGATATTCACGACGATAAGGGTCTAACCAGCACCCTTCGTTTTGGCCGCAACTGGCAAGTCAAAAATGGAAATTTTCACGCGCTATTGGGGGGGGAATACGCTTCGGCTAAAACCAGCCAGTATTGGTACGGCATCAGTGAGCGAGAGGCAACGACACTATTCCCTGCTTACGATTTGGGGTCGACCTTTTCTTTTACGGGCGAACTTGGTTTTACCTATCCAGTCACTGAAAAATTGGTTTTTCGTACTTTCGCTAGATATACCTACTTACCAGATGATATTCAAAAAAGCCCCTTGGTTGATGGCGACTACGATGCCTTTTTTGTCACTTCGATCAGCTATGTTTTTTAAAAGGGCGTGACTAAATGAAATTTATTTTGAGGATAACGTTAGTAATTTTGACTAATATAGCCTTGGTTGCACAAGTATATAGTGAACCAAAAAACATCTCGTTAAGCGTGAAACCTAATCGCTGCATCACCTTAAACCAAGGTCAGAGCTGTTACCAAAAATTGCTCTTTACTTGGTCTACGCCCGAGACCGGTGAGTATTGTTTGTATCAAGGGGTGAATGCGAATGAATTAATATGTTGGCAAGGAAATCAGATCCATTCCTTTGCTTTGGATTTTGAATCTGAGCAAAACCAGTACTATTTTATTCAAAGCAAGGAATCCCCCGAGGTTTTGGCAAAGGTTCAGGTTAAAGTGGCTTGGATTTATAAATCTCGTCGCGGTAAAACATCCAATTGGAGGCTCTTTTAAAGTTGAAGACTAGCGGTGAACATATTCTGGTTGTTGAAGATGATCCCTCACTGGCTGAGTGGATCAGTGATTATCTGATAGAACAAGGTTTTTGTATCACCTTGGCGAACCGAGGAGATTACGCCATTGATTTGATCAAGGCGGACATGCCGGACTTGGTGGTACTTGATGTTATGTTGCCCGAAAAAAACGGTTTTGATGTTTGCAAAGAAGTACGCACTTTTTATGCGCACCCGATACTTATGCTGACGGCCTGCATGGAAGAAATTGACGAGGTTCTCGGTCTTGAATTGGGCGCTGATGACTACTTGAATAAACCCGTAAAGCCAAGAATATTGTTAGCAAGAATTAAAGCTTTATTGCGGCGGGCAGATTCAGAAGTCCTCAAGAGTATGAAGGTATTTGGTAAGCTTCGGATTGACGCAGAATCAAAAACCGTTATTTTGAACGATGCGACTGTAGCACTTTCAGCCAATGAGTTCGACCTGCTTTGGCTGCTAGCTAGCCAGGCTGGTAAAGTGATCAGTCGTACCGAACTAGTCGGAGAATTACGTGGTCTGGATTATGACGGCTTTGATCGATCGATTGATAATCGCATTTCACGCTTGCGAAAAAAACTTGACGACAATCCTAGCCAGCCTTATAGAATAAAAACTGTTTGGGGGAAGGGTTATCTTTTTGCTACTGATGCTTGGAGTTAAGCTAATGCCGCAATGTATCAATGTATGAAACATCTTACCCTATCATTTATCCTTGTAGTCATTACCACCGTAGTTGGTGTGGGTTGGTTAGTCAGCGAATTTTATAGTAATTTAAGTGATCAATTAGATAATAGTGACCCATTGAATGTTTATAAGGTAGTAGCCAAGGATCTAGCACTGACGCTCGATCAACAACAAAATAAAGAAAGCTGGCTTCAGAATTGGAATGAGAATAGCCAGACCTCCATTCAATTGCTGGCACGCAAAAACTTTCCAATTCCCGAAACACTGATAGCCGAATTCGAGAGCGGTGAAGCGCTTGTTTTAGCAACAGACAACGATCTATCCATACATATTTTTTTACCCATTTCTAATCAAGTGATGAGCCTCTCACTACCTCCAGGAGCGAATGCTGAGCAAGAAACGCTACTAAATCTAATTTTAACCATTGCGTTCTATCTAGGGGTGATCTTGATTGTACTATTATGGCTTTATCCTTTGATTAAAAATTTGATGGTATTGCGTAAAACGGCAAAGGAATTTGGTGAAGGCAGGTTGTCATCCCGTGTGATTGTCAAGCGTTTTTCTTATATTGCAGATATTGAAAAGGAATTTAATCGCATGGCTGATCGAATAGAATCGTTAATTAATGATAATAAATTATTGAGTAGTGCAGTTTCACACGATTTGAAAACTCCTTTAGCACGTTTACGTTTTGGTTTAGACACTCTTGCAGAAACTCAAAACCCTAAACTTCAAGAAAAATACTTAAAGAGAATCGATCAGGATTTATGTGCAATGGAATCCTTGGTGGAAATATTGTTGCAGTACGCTAGGCTAGATAGTTCAAATATTCAACTCGATCGAAAAACTATTGAAGTTAAATCCTTTATTGAAAAGCTTTTGCAAAGATTACAACCATCGTACATATCTATTGAATTTCAAGAGCTCGATAATAAAGCGATGATTGTAGCCGATCCAAACTACTTAGCAATGCAGATTAACAATCTACTGCACAACGCTATTAATCATGCGAAACACTCTATTTTAATAAGAGTTATGGAGATCGATGAACGGGTTGTTATCAGTATTGAAGATGATGGCGATGGCATTGAGGAGAAAGAGCGAACTGAAGTTATCAAGCCCTTCTGGCGTAGTAAGAATAATCCAAATAATCAAGGGCATGGTATGGGTTTAGCCATCGTTAATCGAATTT
>JBNKUQ010000041.1:0-26828 GCA_050298695.1 Cellvibrionaceae bacterium | reverse complement strand
GGACTTGCTGCTCTTCTGGTGTCAGTAAAGGCGTCTCTGTTATTATCGTGTCCCTGAATCTTGAAGTGTTATATGAAAAAGGTAACTGTCAACCGTGCTTCTTGAATACCTACCAGGTTCACTATATGAAAACCCGAAAGTGGAGGTGATACTAAAAAGTAAAAATTCTTCAATTCTTCTCAAGTCGCTTTCTGAAAATCTTCAGGATAAGAAGATGTATCTTTCCACAACTGCTGTTCTATTGGTGGTTGAAGGTGTGCAATACATTAAAAACCATGATGGGATGCATTTGGTTGTGAAAAACAATGAAATGGTTGTTCTTCCTAAAGATTTATATGTGGTTTCTGACTTTGTTGCCAAAAACAATTCCTTTAAAGCGTATATATTTTTTATCGATGATCTAATGATTACTGAATATTTGGCTATGAGTCAGTATAGGATTATTGAAAATATTCAAAATAATCCACTCAAAGTACGAGCAAATAGTCAGATTAGAGAGTTTGTGACATCTCTGGATATTGTCTATAAGAAACAACCAAAAAATAAATCGCTGGCCGAAATTAAAGTTCTGGAATTTTTACTGTTGCTCGGCTTACAAAAAGAGACTAAGGAGTTTGTTTCCTTAATCGTGAATCCAACAAAAAAACGAAACATACGCACATTTATGGAACAAAACTATCTTAGTAATTTGAATGTAAATGATTATGCTCTCCTGACAGGAAGAAGTCTTTCAACGTTTACTCGCGAATTTAAAAGACTATACGCCACAACTCCAAAGGAATGGCTGATTTTAAAAAGATTAAGCAAGGCGCAAGAATTGTTAAATAATACCAACTTTAATGTAACGGAAGTATCCGCAGAAGTTGGTTACGAAAATGTATCTCACTTCATTGCTGCTTATAAGAAGAGGTATGGAGTGACACCGAAAACGACATTGAATCAAAAACTGACTGAAAAGTAGTATTTTTGCTTGATTTTGAGTGGTTCTGTTTGGCCTTAGCTCTATGCTGTTTGCCTCTCATCATATGAGGATCAAGAATGAGCATGTTGACCAGAAGACACGTGCTAAAAGCGGTTGTGGCTCTGTGTGCTACAACAAGTGTTAATTACGTGTTGGCATTACCCAATAAGCCCAAAGAACCGGAGAAATATACTATGTCAGTCAGTGTCATCATTACGTTTGTCGCGAAGAAAGAAAAAATAGATGAATTCAATACTATTATGAATAGTGTTAAAACCGATTTACCTAAAGTTAATGGTTGCCGTGCTGTGGCTGTTTTTAGAAGCTCAACAGACGAAAGCAAGTTTACATTGGTTGAAACATGGGAGTCTAAGGAGCTTCACCAGGATCATCTAGATAAACTCACAACTGATGGAACTTGGGATATGATAGCCTCTCAGCTTTCTAATGAGCCAGAAAGTGATTATTTTTTTGAGATTTGAATCAAACAGATAACAAACCAGGCAAGGGAGGAAAAACCTCTGCTTGCACTGGTTTTTCCTCTCTCGCTGGTGGCCGTTAGCGCATATTTCCCGAGAGCTGTCACACTCTTCATACCTGAATTGTCTTATTGGACTAACTAAATTAAAAACGGAGTCCCTAATGAAGACACTATTCAGGATTACGGATAATATTAAACAGATTCTGGAGCTTATTGGTATTCCCTCCGTTGAAACAGTGGCAGTGGAAGGTGTTGTGGGAGATCAGTGTGGCGTAGAAAAAGCATTGGCTCGCGCTAAAAAGGAGATCGACTGGTTGTGCAAGTCGAATGAGTCCCCAGTCTGGTTGGGTGAGTTCAGCAGTTAGGATAAATACGATATTAGTCTTCTGCGTACCTAATACCCTTGACCCTGCTTCACTAGCGGGTATTCGCGCCATAGAAGAAAATATTCTCGATAAACGCAGATTAGTTAGTTACCAAAAATAAATAAAGACTATTTTGTGTAAGATTCACCGTATACCCATATAGTTGTGTATAGGTTTGATAACAATAAAGGGTGAAAATAATTAAATGATAACAATAGAAACAGAAAGGCTTAGGCTACGACAGTGGGAAGAAAAAGACAAAGACGAGTTATTTAAAATGAACTCGGATGGGGAAGTGATGCGATATTTCCCTTCTGTCTATACGCGAGAGCAAAGCGATTTACTGTTCGAGAAAGTGAAATCACTGATACAACAGAATGGTTGGGGTTTTTGGGTTTGCGAAACGAAGTTAGCCGATGAATTTGTTGGTTTTGTGGGTTTAAATAAAACAGACTCCTATTTCCCTTTTCCTCCTGCTGTCGAAATAGGCTGGCGTTTACTCAAAGAGCATTGGAAAAAGGGTTATGCAACAGAAGCAGTTAAAGCGTGCTTAGATTATGCTTTTAACGTTCTTAATGCTGATGAGGTTGTCTCTTTTGCTGTGCGTTCAAATAAGCCATCCATTGCAGTAATGGAGCGTATAGGTATGTCGGATACTTTTAATAATTTTGATCATCCTAAAGTAAAAGAGAATCATCTTAGAGAGCATGTCTTATATAGGATTAAATCTACTGACCATCAAGCGTAGATGAGGGGTGCGGACAGAAAACTTTCGGTACTATTAACCCGGCAGGTATTTGTGCCGGGTTAATAGTACCGGCTCACAAAATAAAGACAGCTTATTTGAAAAATGCGTTCAGGGAGCTAAATTCCGATGCCATCTGGCAGCAGTGGAATAGTGTAGAGCAGCCATATTATCAACCGGAAGATCAGGCTCAAGCGACGGCACTGGCAGAATGTGGTGAGCTTTCCGCGCTCTTTGTTCAACACCTTTTGAGACATATCAATATATTTGAGAGGCAGGACAGTTAAAGTGGCTCTTATTGCTTATCATCGTTGTCTTTGATTATGTCTCATTCCGAAGTCACACTTAAACGCACCTTATCTCTTGGCTCCATGGTTTTTTATGGATTGGGAACCATAGTAGGCGCCGGAATATATGTACTGATCGGTAAAATTGTAGGCCTGGCTGGTGCCTGGGCGCCCTTTTCGTTCATTGTTGCCGCCTTTATTGCCAGTTTTACGGGTTTGTCTTATGCGGAACTAGTAGGACGCTATCCACGTAGTGCAGGAGAGGCTGTTTATGTTGATGAAGCCTTTAGTCAGCCTTGGTTGACGCAATGTGTGGGGTGGGCCGTTGTGCTGACTGGCTTGGTATCGGGAGCCACTTTGCTAAAAGGATTTAGCGGCTACTATCTTAGTTTCCTTGGTGGTAATAGCACAGTTGTGATGACTATTGTCATGTTGTTGTTGTGTTACGTGGCTTGTATAGGGGTAAAGCAATCAGTCGGTGTAGCCGTTGTCATTACACTGGCAGAGTTGTTGGGTTTATTATTGGTTGTAATAGCGTCTAGTGATGCTTTGTTGATAGAAGTCAATTGGGAGCGTTGGTTTGATGCGCTAGAACGTCCCGAATGGTTGGGAATTACGGCAGCAGCATTCCTGGCATTCTATGCATTTATCGGGTTTGAGGATATGGTGAATATGGCGGAAGAAGTCAATGAGGCTTCATTAACCTTACCTAAAGCCATAATCATTGCCATTGTTGTTTCTACAACCGTTTATTTTATTGTTGCGATTGTGGCTACGGTTGCTACCCCTGTGGATGAATTGGTAAAGAGTAGTGCACCTATGGTTACAATGGTGGAGCAATCTCATTGGTTTCCTGTGCCGCTACTGAGTTTAATTAGCTTAATCGCTATTCTTAATGGTGCAATTGTTCAATTATTAATGGCGCCACGAGTTATTTATGGCATAACAAAACAATCCAGACGTTTACACTTTTTAGCTTTTATTCACCCTAAGACGCAGACACCGATTACCGCGACAATTGTCGTTAGTGTGGCAGTTTTATTATTTGCTTTAGTATTGCCATTAGCTCGTTTGGCACAATTAACCAGTGCGGTGATTCTTGTCCTTTTTATGTTAATTAATGCAGCATTGATCGTGCTAAAAAAACGTGAAGCCTACAATGGTTTTGTGGTGCCTACGTGGGTGCCGGTTTTAGGTGTTCTAACATCGGCTTTATTATTTTTAAGTCAATTTATTGTGAGTTACTAATAGGTGACATAACTTTTTCTGTTGCCATTTGCGCCGACGGGAATCCCGACTAAAATTGGCCTCGATGACTCTGGATACCCGCCTACGCGGGTATGACGACAGGGGTATTATTAAATTTTCGTCATTAGGGCACTAGTGCATGACGATGTATTCTTTTTAAATGTCTTAGTCCTAACTAAGCATTTGGTTGAGAACCGTGTTTAGAAAACGATACCCTAAGGCGGTTGTACTTAATATATCACGGTGATCTTCTATTAAGCCTTGTTGAATAAGCTTATTCAGCGATTCGTTAATGTTATCTGTGCTAAGCCCTGTTCTTTTGGAAAAGTATGCTTTGGGAATACCGTTTTTTAAACGCAGAGCATTCATAAAAAATTCTAGGGGCAATTCATTTTTTTCAACAATATGTTCCTTATAAATTGGAACGTTTTCACCATTCAAGTAATGCTCCGGTAGTCGAGTTTTCTGGCGACGTTTAATCTGTTGGCATGCGATATCAGTAATTTTTCCATGGGCACCAGCACCGATGCCGAGGTAATCGCCAAAGGACCAGTAATTAATATTATGCTTCGCTTGTTTTTCCTTTTGGCTATAGGCAGATACTTCATATTGAATATATCCGCTGTCGGCGAGCAATTGTTGGCCGCTGTCTTGTATGTCTGCCAATATATCTTCTGCCGGTAAGGGCGGAGGTTGTCTATAAAAAACGGTATTGGGTTCAATAGTGAGTTGATACCACGAAATATGTGTTGGCGCTAAATCCATAGCGCTGCGCAAATCACTATTGGCATCGTCAACACTTTGATTAGGCAAGCCATGCATTAGATCAATATTAATATTGTCAAAGCCGGCACGTTTAGCAACTTTAATGGCATTAAGAGCTTCTTGCTGACTGTGAATACGGCCTAAACGTGTTAATTTTTCTTCTTGAAAACTTTGCACCCCAATCGACAAGCGATTAACGCCTGCTTTGTAATATCCCGTAAAGTTTTTTTGCTCTACGGTGCCTGGGTTGGCTTCTAGTGTAATTTCAATGGAAGGCTCAAAACCTATTGTTTTTTCCGCTGCGTTGAGTATTGCCCCAATCGTCTTTGCAGAAAATAAACTGGGTGTACCACCACCGAAAAAAATGCTGTGTAAACGCCTACCTTGAGCTTGGTTTTTTTCTTGTTGGAGGTCCTGTTTAAGCTTATTGAGATAGTCGTCTTCGGGTAAGGTGCGATTTTTATTTTCATGGGAATTAAAGTCACAGTAAGGGCATTTTCTGACACACCAAGGAATATGAATGTAGAGAGATAAAGGCGGTAGCTCTAACACAATAAGTACTTTTCTTTTAGCCCGACTAATAATAAATGAAGTGCTTTGCCTCGATGGCTTAAGGCATTTTTTGTTTCTTTGCTTAATTCAGCAGAACTACACTGGTGTTCAGGTACCCAAAAAATAGGGTCATAGCCAAAACCATTTAGCCCACGCTCTTCTTCCAAAATGACTCCCTCCCAACTAGCTTGGCAGATGAGAGGAGTGGGATCTTGATCGTGGCGCATAAAAGCCAGGACACATTGGAAGCGAGCGCGACGCTCTTCTGGAGGCAGGCCCTTGAGTTGTTCCAAAACTAATTGATTGTGTGCTTTGTCTTGGCCATGTTCTCCAGAGTATCGGGCAGAATAAATGCCAGGAGCACCTTTTAAAAAATCGATTTCTAAACCTGAATCATCAGCAATGGCAGGAAGCCCTGTTTGTTTACAGGCATGGCGCGCTTTGATGATGGCGTTTTCAACAAAGCTTAAACCATCTTCGATGGCATCTTCTACATGAAATTCACCTTGGGGGACAATATTAAACCCCGTATCAGCGAACATATCATTAAATTCTTTCAGCTTCCCTTTATTATTACTGGCGAGAACAATGCGTGAAAATATTGGCTTCATATTAATCTTTGTAAAGTTTTTTTGTAATAGTGAATGATGCGGATTCGTTGCTGTCTTTTAACGCGACGCTGATATCGATATGAAGTATTTCTTCATTGTTAAAGCGAATGGGAGCCAAATAGTAAGTGGCGGTCGCTTCTTTTATCTCAATAAAATTTAAGTTTTGCTTTTGTTGCATTAGGTTGCGATAAATACCACTAATATTGGCGGCAATGCCATTGCCACCTGCTTTTTTAACAACGGCAACATTAACATAAACTCGATCTTCTGCTCTTATTAAATTGTAGGTGTTGGCGACCTCAGGTGTAATAAGGGAGCTATTAAAAACATTGTAATACACGATATGATGGTCCATTTCGTAGCTCGTATTTTCTTGAGCATTGGCAAAATGTACTGAAAAAAGTGATATAAAAATAAAAAGTAAATGATATTGTTTTATATTCATATTGTCGGGTCCCTTAAAAAAAATGAAGTCAAAAATAAAAAGTACATTGATAGTTATCTTGATACATTCTCTTTAAGTTAGTTGTTAGTAAGCACTTCAAGAACGAGTTAAATGATAAATAGCGGTTTCGCTGAATAGATTGGGGTGAAGCTGACAAAATGACTTGCTGATTAGACCCGTGGAAACTCTATCCTTGTGAAGGATAGTAATATTTTTTTTCTGGCACAGTATTTCAAAATCTTTTACCGTACAGAAATGAATGTTGGGCGTGTCGTACCACTGATAAGGTAATAGATCAGAGACAGGCATCCGGCCATACATAGCGAGATGCCATCGCGCTTTCCAATGTCCAAAATTAGGGAAGGTGACGATGCATTCTTTACCAATTCGCAACATTTCTTCGAGTACGTGGTCGGGACGATCCATGGATTGTATAGCCAATGTCATGATAACAACATCGTAGCTCTTATCGTCAAAGTGGCTTAAACCCGTGTTGAGGTCTTGTTCAACAACAGCAATATTTTTTTCAATACATTCTGTAATTTTTTCGGCATCATTTTCTAGGCCAACACCTTGAACATTTTTTTTATCTCGCAATAGCGCCAGAAGACTGCCATCACCACAGGCTAAGTCCAAAACATGACTATTTTGATTGACATAAGAGAGAATAACGTCGAGGTCAACTCGCATGCCGAATACCTCGTGAAACATCTTTTGAGTTAACTTCTTGGCTAATATTGTTCATGTAAGCAGAAAATACGCGATGATAGCGTTCATTGGGAATTAAAAAAGCATCATGCCCGTAGGTTGATTCAATTTCTGCATAAGTTACCGATTTTTTAGCATGTAATAAGGCTCGCACAATTTCTTGTGAACGTGCAGGAGAGAAGCGCCAGTCGGTGGTAAATGAAATTATTAAAAATGAACTCTGCGCATGACTAAATGCTTGCACAGGATCATCATTATACTCTCGGGCTAAATCAAAGTAGTCTAATGCACGTGTCATCAGGATATAGGTGTTAGCATCAAAACTACTTGAAAAGTTAGCCCCTTGATGGCGCAAATAACTTTCGATCTCAAACTCCAGGGGTTCATCGATACCTTGTTCAAAACTACCTGAGCGGAGCTCACGGCCAAACTTTTTACCCATACCATCATCTGACAAGTAAGTAATGTGGCCGATCATGCGGGCAATGGCTAAACCATTTTGGGGAATGGTTTTTTTGCGGAGGTAATAGCCATCGTAAAACTCAGGGTCAGACGCAATGGCTTGCCGCGCTGTTTGGTTAAACGCAATATTTTGAGCCGTTAATTTCATTGCGGAGGCGATAGCAACACAATGCTTGACTCTCTCAGGGTGTTCGAGAGCCCAGCGCATCGCTTGCATGCCGCCAAGGCTGCCACCAATAACAGCGGCCCATACTGCAATGCCCAAGTTATCGGCTAAACGTTTTTGTGTTTCAACCCAGTCGCGTACCCGTAACGTTGGAAAATCTGCACCCCATGGTTGTCCAGTTGAGGGGTTGATACTAGTGGGGCCCGTAGAACCATGACAACCGCCAAGGTTGTTGAGAGAAACCACGAAGAATTTATTGGTGTCGATTGCTTTTCCAGGACCAATATAATGATCCCACCAGCCCGGACGCTTGTCTTCTGGTGTATGAAAACCAGCAGCATGGTGATGGCCAGATAACGCATGACAAATTAATACGGCGTTCGATTTATTGGCATTGAGAGTGCCATAGGTTTCATAAACGAGCTCATAGCTTTCCAGTGTGCGGCCATTTGCCAGCACTAATGGTTGCTCAAATATCTTTGATTGTGGTTGAACAAGTCCAACACTACCAGTGGGAAAGGTGTTTGTCATATGAGGTGTTTATTAGTCGCTAAAAAATAAAAATATTCAAATAAGTAAATCATGGCTACATAAGTGAGCCAAGCATTGCCTTTAGATTTTTGAACACGTTCATATTGTTAACGACTGTCATAAGAATCCACAGGATGATGCCGGCAATCATTACCGAAAAATCTAAGCCACCCATAGGGGGAATCAACTGACGAATAGGTTTAAGCGCCGGTTCCGTAATACTATGCAAAATAGAAACGACAGGATTATGTGTTTGTGGCGCAATCCAACTGAGGATAGCAACAATAATTAGAGAGAAAAAATAGATATTAAAAAATAAAAATATTAGCTTGTAAACGAGACAGCCCACGAGAACCACCAGCGGTAGCATGCCCGCTCCCAAAACAAAAGCCAACAATTGAATAGCGATCAATTGCAAAATAACGATAAGTACAAGGCTGGCTAAATCAATTCCAAATAGCCCCGGTATAATTTTGCGCAGAGGGAGTAGGAGAGGGTTTGTTGCCTTTACAATAAATTGAGACATGGGGTTGTAAAAGTCAGCGCGGACGATCTGCAAAATAAAACGCAAAGCTACAAGTAAAATATAAAGGCCTGAGAAAAGTTTAAGTAATTCAAAAACAATAAGTTGAAGAGTATCCATAGTATTGTGTATTTGTAGGTTATAAAAAAGAGCCCAGTGACTATCGACCCCAATATAGTTGACAGCCTAAAGGCTGTCGATAGTGAATTTAACTGAATTCATTTGCCATTGTCTGAGAACGCTTTGCACAGGCCAGCATGGCATCATCAACAATTTTCCGTAAACCCGCTGCTTCAAAGCTCATAATCGCCTGTTCCGTTGTTCCTCCTGGAGAGGTCACTCGACGCCTTAATTCGGCGACATCCACATCGCTTTGTTGCGCTAATGTAGAGGCCCCGGCGGCTGTTTGCAGGGTTAATTGCTTTGCTTGTTCGGGAGACAAGCCTTGTTTGATGCCTGCCTCGATCATGGCCTCCATTAGCAAGAAGAAATAGGCCGGTCCGCTGCCTGAAATAGCGGTGACACTATCGAGTAGCGCTTCCGAGTCGAGCCAAGTGCATATGCCGATAGCATTCATTAGTGATTCGGCGGCCTCTTTTTGTGCTTCGGAAACCTGATGATTGGCGTAAAGACCAGTAGCACCTTGCTTTACTAAGGCAGGGGTATTGGGCATGCAGCGCACAATGGCTGTCCCTTCACCCAGCCATTCGCTGAGGCTATTGATACTGATTCCTGCAGCGATTGAAATCACTAATGGCCGATGATCTAGTGCCGTTTGTAGTGCTTGAGTGACCGACTTCATGACCTGGGGCTTAACCGCCAAGACAACGATGTCTGCTTGGGAGCAGGCTTTGGCGTTATCAGACTCGGTTTGAATACCGAGTTGATCATGTAGTTTAACCAAGACGTCAGTATTTGGATCGCTGGCAATAATAGAACTGGCCGGGTAGCCGGTGTTTATTAGTCCACCAATAATGCTGTTGGCCATATTACCGGCGCCGATAAAAGTAATCACTGACATAATAGCTTGCTTTCTTACTCTAAGTTGCTGTGTTCGTACTGTATGATGACTCGTCTAGACGGGCATTGTACTGATAATTCGATCCCTCTGCATAACCTATTAGAATCTATCTCCGCTCTCGTTGACCAAATATGGCTGTGCCAATACGTACAATGGTTGAACCAGCGGCAATGGCTGCGTCCATATCCCCTGACATTCCCATGGAAAGCGTATCCATTTCTGGATAGCCTTTTATTGCCTTTGATAATTGCATAAAGCTGGTGAATTGCTGCTGATATTCATCGCTGACAGCGGGGATAGCCATCAGGCCACGAAGTTTAATATTAGGTAGGGGGCGAATCGCCTCAACCAAGTCTGCTAGATCTTCTAATAAAATACCGGACTTAGATTCCTCTTGGTCAACATTGATTTGCAGGCAGATATTTAATGGAGGCATGTCCACTGGACGCTGTTCGCTGAGTCGTCGTGCAATTTTAAGCCTGTCGACACTATGCACCCAATCAAAGGATGCCGCTATTTCACGGGTCTTATTGGACTGGATAGGGCCGATGAAGTGCCATTCTATATCCAGATCAGCGAGCGCTTGCTGTTTGTTGCGGGCTTCTTGTAGATAATTTTCTCCAAATGCTGTTTGGCCGAGTTCATAGGCGGCTCTCAAGTGTTCCTCTGGCTGGGTTTTACTGACGGCTAATAGTTGTATTGAACGGCTGTCGCGCCCACAGTTAATAGCGGCTTTGTCAATTTGCTGTCTGACGTGCGACAATCCTCCTGCAATTGATTTCATAAGCGAACCGTCAGACCCTTATCAACGAAAAAAATAGAAATTATTTGCCCAAAGCGCAGCCGATTGCCTCGATAAGCGCTATAGTTTCATGTTAGAACCCCATTTTATAAGCAATGAATAAGACATTACTATGGATATCACCGAACTATTAGCTTTTAGTGCCAAACAGGGCGCTTCTGATTTACATATTTCCTCTGGGTTGCCGCCAATGATTCGTATTGATGGCGATATTCGTCGTATCAATCTGCCGTCTATGGATCATAAACAAGTACATGGTTTGATTTATGAAATTATGAACGACAAGCAGCGTAAGGATTACGAAGAATTTCTGGAAACAGATTTCTCGTTTGAGGTGCCAGGTGTGGCTCGCTTTCGTGTCAATGCTTTTAACCAAAGCCGTGGTGCGGCGGCAGTATTTCGGACTATTCCTTCAAAAGTACTAACGATGGAGGACTTGGGGCTTGGTCAGGTTTTTCGTGACATTGTATCGGTTCCTCGAGGCTTGATTTTAGTGACAGGGCCAACCGGTTCTGGTAAGTCGACCACCCTGGCAGCGATGGTTGACTACTTAAACGATAATAAATATGAGCATATCTTAACCATTGAAGATCCAATCGAATTTGTTCATGAAAGTAAAAAGTGTTTGATTAACCAGCGTGAAGTGCATAAAGATACGCACGGTTTTTCGGAAGCCCTGCGTTCAGCTTTACGGGAAGACCCCGATATTATCTTAGTGGGTGAGTTGCGCGACCTGGAAACCATTCGCCTTGCCCTGACAGCCGCAGAAACGGGCCACTTAGTCATGGGTACCCTGCATACGACCTCGGCCGCTAAGACCATTGACCGTGTGATCGATGTATTCCCTGCCGCAGAAAAGGATATGGTGCGCTCCATGTTGGCTGAATCACTTGAAGCGGTTGTCTCACAAACATTGATGAAGAAAAACTCCGGTGGTCGTGTTGCTGCCCATGAGATTATGCGAGGTACTCCCGCGATCCGTAACTTAATTCGCGAAGATAAAGTCGCGCAGATGTATTCGGCGATTCAAACCGGCGGCGCGATCGGCATGCAAACGATGGATCAATGTTTGAGTGATTTAGTTGCACGGCATGTGATTAACCGTGATATAGCTAGAGAGAAAGCGAAGATACCGGAAAATTTTTAATATTTTTAATAATAGGACTGTTCTAAAAATTAGGATTTTTTTGTGAGAGCAAGGAAGCACTGCGCGCAGGACCGCAGTTTATACAGCATAAATGGGGACTCGAGCACAGCGCTGACGTCGTTATCGCGAAAAAAGACAATTTTTAGAGGAGTCCGGTAGATAGAGGGTTTATTTGTGGAATTTGAACGTTTACTAAAAGTTATGGTTGAAAAAGGCGCCTCTGATTTATTTATTACGGCGGGCCTTCCACCTTCTATTAAACTACATGGGCGAGTGACTCCTTTATCGACAACACCTCTCACACCAGAAAAGTCACGAGAGTTAGTGATGGGGGTGATGAATGAAAACCAGCGAGAAGAGTTTTTACGCACAAAAGAATTGAATTTTGCTATCAGTGCGCGTGGCATTGGTCGTTTTCGTACGAGTGCCTTTTACCAGCGTAACCTTGCTGGCATGGTATTGCGCCGTATTGAAACGAATATCCCTTCTGTTGATGGCTTGGGCTTACCGGAAATTATTAAAGAATTAGCGATGACCAAGCGCGGCCTTATTGTTTTTGTTGGTGCTACCGGTACGGGTAAATCAACGTCACTGGCCGCTATGATTGGCCACCGTAATCGCAACAGTAAAGGTCATATCATTTCTATCGAAGACCCGATTGAATTTATTCATCAACACCAAGGTTGCATTATTACTCAGCGTGAAGTGGGCTTGGATACGGAATCTTTTGATGTTGCCTTGAAAAATACCTTGCGTCAGGCTCCCGATGTCATCTTGATTGGTGAGGTACGTAGTCGTGAGACCATGGAACAAGCGATTACCTTTGCGGAAACGGGTCATCTTTGTTTGTGTACCTTACATGCCAATAATGCTAACCAGGCCTTAGATCGTATATTGCACTTCTTTCCTGCTGATCGCCATCAACAACTCTGGATGGATTTGTCGCTTAATTTAAAAGCGATGATTGCTCAACAATTGATACCGACTCCCGATGGTAATGGCCGTCGTGCTTGTTTGGAAATTTTATTAAATACGCCGCTCGCCTCTGATCTGATTCGTAAAGGTGCAGTCAACGATTTGAAAGAATTAATGAAAAAATCTACAGAAATTGGTATGCAAACTTTTGATCAGGCGCTCTACGAACTTTATGATGCCGGTGAGATTACTTATGAAGATGCACTGGCTCATGCGGATTCAGCGAATGATCTACGTCTACTCATTAAATTAGCCTCTGAATCCGATGCGGATTATTTGTCAAACGCTGCGGATGAGTTGTCCATTGAAGAAAGCGATACGAGAAAAGATAATTTTTTTAAGCGTTAGCTGTGTATAATTTTTTCAAATACTTTAATTTATTTTTTAAGAGAACTGTCAACAGGTTCTAGTATTTCTACTAAAGTGCTCAAAAAAATACAAACGCCACTCCCGCCTTTGCGGGAATGGCATTGTAAGTAATAAATACTTTATCGCTATGATAAGAGAATTATTTTAACGTGATCGGTTAGTGGTTTGCTTAAACCAATCTTCTAGAATAAGTTGTGCGGCCAAAGAGTCTATAGGATCATTTTTATAATTTCCTTTGTGACCTTTTTCTTTTTCTGTTTGTTTTACTTCAAAACTACTTAAACGTTCATCCATAAAATCGATGGGGATGTTAAAGCGGCCGTGTAAGCGGTTGCCAAATTTTCTTGCACGTCTACTGAGTTCGCTTTCTGTATCATCCATGTTAAGGGGTAAGCCGATAATCAGTATTGAAGGCCTCCACTCTTCTATGAGTTTTCCGATTTTATTCCAGTCAGGTATACCGTCTTTTGCTTGCAGTGTAGGCAGAGGTTTGGCGGTGCCGGTTAATGACTGCCCATAGGCAATGCCGATACTGCGTAGGCCAAAATCAAAAGCAAGAGCGGTAGTCGTCTTAGGCATGACCGGGTTGGTTAGTCATTAAGTTGACATCGATACCCAGCTTGCGCGCTGCAGATGTCCAGCGCTTATCGGATTCCAAATCAAATAAAATTTGTTGGTCGGCAGGAACGGTCAACCAGCTGTTAGCAGCAATTTCAGCTTCCAGTTGCCCAGCATCCCAACCTGCGTAGCCTAATGCAATCATGACTTTGTCAGGCCCTTGATCCTTTGCAATATCTTCAAGAATATCTTTCGATCCGGTTAGCTTAATACCTTCGGCAATTTGCATAGTGGACTCCCAAATTCTGTCTCCGGAATGCAACACAAATCCGCGTTCTTTTTGGACGGGACCGCCAAGAAATAGAGGGTCTTCATTGGTGGCATCATTCACTTTTAGGTCGAGATGAGAAAACAGTTCTTTCATGGTGACGCCAAGGGGCTGATTGATGATGATGCCCATTGCACCGTTTTCGTGGTGTTCGCATATGTAAGTTACGCTCTGCTGAAAATTAGGGTCAGATAAGCCCGGCATAGCGATGAGAAAGTGGTTTTTAAAAGAATGAAATGACATGAGTTTAAGTATGCAAGTTTTTGCTAGAAAGGCAATGGTAATTTTTTAGGCATCCAACAGATGTACAAACGAATTGTCAACAGACCCTAACTAATTGCTAGTAGATAAGCCATTTATTTCAAAATGCCAGGTGCGGATGATGGCCATTTGGTCATAATCTTTACGTATTTCTGGCGGAAAAGGTAGAAACGGTGCCGCTTGGTGGATGATTTGTAAGGCGGCATCGTCGAGTATTCGGTGCCCTGATGACTCCAGGATCTCAGCTTTGATCAGTGAGCCATCCCACTTGATAATGCTCTGTAGGCGTAAACTGCCCGTGATGCGCTGTCTTATGGCCTCACGGGGAAAGCTCTGGTTGCCCACAATTTCGATTTTGCGGGTCCATTCATTTAAGTAGGCGGCATCTTTAGATGCTTTTGTGGATACCGATGTCAGAACCAGTTCTCTAGGCCTCTTAGCATACTGCTGGCGTTGCTTGTCGAGTTTGGCATTAAGACTGGCTATCTCTTGGCTAATACTATGTGCATCGCGTTTATCTTTACCCAATTTGGTTTCTGATGGGTCAGCCTTCAATGGAGTGCTGTTGATTTCAGAGTCAGATTTTTGGGTGGTGATCACCTTATTTTGTTGAGGTTCATTAATCGCTGCTTTTCTCTCATCACGTACTTGGGTATCTTCAATAGTTTGACTGCTGAAAGGAGAAAGCTTGTCGGTGGTGATCTCTTTGGCTTCTTCTAGAGAGCCGCTTCCTTTTTGATTGGATTGGGCAACAAAATCCGCCTCTTTAGGTGCTTCACTGGACTGGTGAGTCGCGAGAGTCACTGTAACGCTGGGTGCGCTGTCATCGGGTTTGCTGAGTTGAAACGTAATGCCAAAAATAATCAAGCCGTGCAATGCTGCGGCCAAAAATAGGGTAAAGCTGAGGCGGTCGCTACTGGAAACCGCTTCTGTTGGCAAGGATTGAGAAATGGCGCTAGACATGTTGAAGTTGTCGTTGAATTGCGTTGATCAGTTGCATTCCTATTTTAGTATCGTAGGCTTTGTCGATTTCCCGAGCGCAAGTTGGGCTGGTCACATTAATTTCTGTCAGATAATTGCCGATAACATCAAGGCCAACAAATAATAGCCCCTTTTGGCGCAGTGTGGGAGCCACTTGTGACACTATCCAATAATCTCGTTCGCTCAGCGCCTGTGCCCTGCCACTCCCTCCAGCAGCAAGGTTTCCCCGGGTTTCACCTTCAGCAGGAATTCGGGCTAATGCATAGGGGATGGCTTCTCCATCAACGACTAAGATGCGTTTGTCGCCGTTAGTGATTTCCGGTATAAATTTTTGCGCCATGACATAAAGGCGACCATGGTCTGTTAGTGTCTCAATAATGACGCCGGTATTGGGGTCGCCTGCTCGACAGCGAAAAATACCGGTACCGCCCATGCCATCCAGTGGTTTTAAGATAATGTCTTGGTGTTCTTCAAAAAAAGCGCGTAAAAGCTTGCTATTATTGCTCACTCGAAGGGGTGGGCAGCACTGAGGAAACTGTGTGGCAAATAGTTTTTCATTGCAATCTCTAAGGCTTTGAGGGTTATTAACTACTAATGCGCCCTGTTTCTGAGCGGCTTCCAGTATATAAGTGCTATGTAAAAAGACGCTATCAAAAGGCGGGTCTTTGCGCATTAAAATGACATCTAAATTACCAAGTGCTTGAAAACTTTCTTTGCCTAGTGAGTACCAGTCTTGATCGTCATCAAAAACATGGAGTTCTCTCATTACACCCATGGCAATATTGTCTTGAAGATAGAGATCTTGCATTTCTAGATACTCCAGTTGCCAACCGGCTTCAGTGGCAGCCAAAAGTAGCGCTAGGGTAGTATCTTTATAGGCCTTTATTTGACCTATCGGATCCATTATTACGCCCAGTCTGATAGACATATAAAAAACCTTAAAATCGATGGAAAGTGTTGGTGTAGAGTCTACAATAGATAAATGGTTTTATCAGTTAATTGAGTGACATAGAAGTCTTTCTTCACGAAATGTTTGAAATTTATGTTGTCTTTATAGATAAATGCTTGAGTCTGTGTTAAAAACTACTCTTGCTTGATGTGAGACTGGGCATAACTTGTCACAAAAGCAATTTGAACCTCAAGTATTAGATTGCTTTTTTACATGTTTGAATTAGCGCTGACTAATCGAACGATAATAGTTAATTATTTAATAATAAGTAGAGGAAGTGGGTTGTATGAGCGTGACTCTGGATAGCCTTAAAGTGATGGTCATTGATGATAGCAAAACCATCCGGCGTACAGCAGAGACGCTATTAACCAAAGCGGGTTGCGATGTTGTGACCGCAACCGATGGTTTTGATGCGTTAGCCAAAATTGCCGATACACGGCCTGATATTATCTTTGTCGACATAATGATGCCTCGCCTCGATGGTTATCAAACGTGTGCATTGATTAAAAATAATAGTGAATTCAAAAAGACGCCTGTTATTATGCTGTCCAGCAAAGATGGTCTATTCGATAAAGCGAAAGGCCGTATTGTTGGGTCAGATCAGTATCTGACAAAGCCGTTCAGTAAAACAGAGCTGCTAAATTCTATAGAAGCTCATATCGCCTAGGAGATCCGTTCTTTGGTAAAGCGATATTGAGATAAATGTAAACACTAGGTGAAGGTGCCGCAGAAGACTATGGTTAATATTTTAATTATTGATGACTCTCCGACAGAGGTCTATAAATTAACGACAATATTGGAACAGAATAACTATTCCGTTCAAGTTGCCAGCAGTGGCGAAGAAGGTTTAAAAGTAGCACAGGCAACTCGTCCAGATCTCATTTTGATGGATGTTGTCATGCCGGGTGTTAATGGCTTTCAAGCGACCCGTCAACTGAGTCGGAATGCGATTACTAAGGATATTCCAGTCATCATCGTTTCGACTAAGGATCAAGATACTGACAAAGTGTGGGGTATGCGACAAGGAGCAAGAGCTTATTTGGTTAAGCCCGTTGCAGAATCGCAGCTATTAAAAGCCGTTTCCGATGCACTGGCAGGCTAAATTCTAATCGTTCTCTCATAACAATAAAGAGGTTGTTTCGGCATATGTCCGACGATCAAAAAGCTTATCGGGCCCTGGCAGTTTTAGCCCGCAAGAGCTTGCAGTCAGCGCAACAATTGCCAGCGCAGCTGGATGCAACTCCTCAATGGAGCGGCGTTGGTTTTTCTATGTTTGGTATGTACTTTGTGGTGTCTATGGGTGAGCTTAATGAAATGCTTGAGGTGCCCAACTATACAAAGTTGCCAGGTGTCCAATCCTGGGTCAAGGGCGTTGCTAATGTGCGTGGACGTTTACTTCCCGTCTTCGATTTGGCCGCATATTTTGGTAACACCTTAACCGGAGCAAAAAAGCAACAACGGCTGTTAGTTATCGATAGAGAGCAAATTTACGCAGGGCTGTGGGTTGATCAGGTGTTTGGTATGCAATACTTCCCTGTCGATACTCGCACGGATCGTTTGCCAGAGTCATTACCTGATGCTATCAATCATTTTGTTGATGGCTGTTTTGAATATGAAGGGCGCAGTTGGGTAGTATTTCATCCGCTTCTTTTGATGGATCAGGCCAGTTTTCTAGATGTAGCTGATGCTTAGAATTTATAAGTTTCAGGCAATATAGTGTTTTAAGTCATCGTGGGTGGTGTCAGCAGGCTACCACTTCGTTTAAAAATATAAAGCAGGCGAGGTCAACTCGTTGATTACCTGGGGAGTGGTATTATGAAATTGAGTCATGTTTTTAAGAGCCGTTTATGGCAGCCGGGGTTAATTGTCGGAACCTTGGGGTTTCTGGGTCTGATAGCCTACTTCGGATACCAAATATGGGAAAACTCCCGTGCGGATTTTGAAAATGTTCAGCAAATTAGTGAATTCCAATCATCTTCAGCTAATGCGCTCTTCTTTTCTAAGAAAGCGGTTACCGGTGACTCTACTGCTATTGATCCTCTTTCTTCAACCGTTGATTTGATGGATGAAACCTTATCCAAGTTGCAGTTAGCGGATAGTTTTACTAAAGAAAATCTTAGTGCTGAGTATGAAAAAACCACTAATCTTTGGCGTAATGTAAAAGATAACGCAGATGTATTATCAGAAGTAGAGTATGCGATTAACTTACTAAATGCTGTTGAAGAGCGTTTATCTTCAGCGGTTATTACAGCAGAAAAAATAGCCCTCAATAGTGTTGAATTGTTGTCTGCAGATAATGCTTCCCGTGCTCAGGTTACTGGTATTAGTCGACAATCATTTTTACTGCGCCAGATGTCAGACAACCTTTCCCGTTTTATCAAAGAAGAAAAATCAGATCGTCGAGGCTTTGATAATTATCGGGCTAATTTTCTTGCGTTTGAACAAAATCACCAGGATTTGTTAAATGGTAGTACCGCGCGTAATGTTCGAGCAGTAACTAATGAGCGTGTGCGTGCTGCGTTAGAGCAAATGAATAATCTTTTAGATGGTGTAAGAACGGCTGACACTTACATACTGGCTGCCGTTGAAAGAATGTTGCTAGCTCGAGATGCGCAGCAGCGCATTATTGCTAGCTTTGAAGACCTACAATTTGCGCTTGATGATATGTCGCTTGGTATACAAGGGTTCAGTGATAAACGTTTTCCTCGTTGGATTCATGTCATTATCACGGGGGCAGGCTTTTTCCTCTGTGCTTTAGGTTTATTCCTCTATCAGCGAGTTGTTACAAGAGAAGAGTTGGATCGGGAGCAAGAAGAGGGTCAAAGAACTCAGGGCGCTATTCTTCGATTGCTTGATGAGCTTGTTGACTTGGCGGATGGTGACTTGACTATTTCTGCGACGGTATCTGAAGATTTCACGGGTGCGATTGCGGACTCCATTAACTTTACCATCGACCAGCTGCGTCAATTGGTATCGCGGATTAACAGTACGGCAGTACAGGTATCACAAGCCGCACAAGGTACGCAGCAGACAGCGCTCCATCTTGCCGAAGCATCTGATCACCAAGCTCAAGAAATTGCTGGGGCATCCGCTGCAATTAATGAAATGGCAGTGACCATTGACCAAGTATCTGCCAACGCCTCTGAGTCAGCGCTTGTTGCGGGTAAATCAGTATCTATCGCAAATAATGGCGCGAAACTCGTGCAAAATACAATACACGGGATGGATACGATCCGTGAACAGATTCAAGATACATCAAAACGTATTAAGCGATTGGGTGAATCGTCACAAGAAATTGGTGATATTGTAAGTTTGATTAACGACATTGCTGACCAAACAAACATTCTGGCACTTAACGCGGCAATTCAGGCATCGATGGCGGGTGATGCTGGCCGAGGCTTCGCGGTGGTTGCGGATGAGGTGCAGCGTCTGGCGGAACGTTCAGCCGCTGCAACGAAACAGATTGAATCTCTGGTTAAAGCTATTCAGACGGATACTAACGAAGCGGTAATCTCGATGGAGCAAACAACATCAGAAGTGGTGCGGGGTGCCCGACTTGCACAAGATGCGGGTGTGGCACTAGAAGAGATTGAAGGTGTATCTGCTAACCTCGCTGAATTGATTCAAAACATTTCTAATGCTGCTCGGCAACAGGCTTCATCAGCGGGCCATATTTCCAATACGATGAATGTTATTCAAGAAATTACGTCACAAACATCTACGGGTACGAGTGAAACAGCGGATTCAATTGGTAACTTAGCCAGAATGGCATTTGAGTTGCGTGAGTCAGTAGCGGGTTTCACGCTACCTGCTGAAATGTTGGCCGACTTGGAAGAGCAAGAAATGGCTGCTGTGAATGCGCGCAAGCAAAAAGTTGCTCCGCCTATGTTGGAGGATATTGCGGATGATTCTTTAGGCGATAACGACAACATTAACCAGCTACTGGATGAAATGGATATTAGTGAAGATGAAGCGCATGATGCGGATGACTTCTTTGAACTGTTAGCGGATGAAGATAATGATGACTTGCTATCGGAGTTTGACGTTGATTTATCCGATGTTGTTTTTCCAGAAGATGATACGAAGTCAGCAAGATAAAATTTTTTAACGTTTGTCTAATTATACAGGCTGCTGTTTAGGCTATGGTTTGGTCGTTTAAAAAGTCGGATGCATTATCAGAACAACAGTTTGAGCGCTGGGAAGCCTTGTTGGAGAAAAGAACAGGTGTTCATATAGCCCAAGCGCAACATGTTTTGCTACAGAGTCAAGTGTCGATACGTATGCGTGAATTAGGTATCGATGATAACCAAGAATATTTTGAGTTTGTTCAAAATGAAACAACAGGGATGGCAGAGTGGCAGATATTAGTTGACCGTTTGCTGGTAAAAGAAACCAGTTTTTTTCGGCATCGTCCGTCGATTGATTTGGTAAAACGAGTACTTCAAGAAAAACTGGTTGCTCAACGTGAAAATGGAAATGGTGCAAAAGATAGTTTTGAAATATGGAGTGTAGGTTGTTCCACAGGTGAAGAACCTTATGCCCTGGCGGCCATTGCCAACGATTGTTTTGAGGATGAGGGTTTTTCTCCTTATTTTGGCGTAACTGCGGTTGATATTAGTTTGCCAGCATTATCAATTGCTCGTCGAGGTTTATACGGTAGACGTAGTTTAGGTTTGTTGAATGAAGTTGAGTTGGAAAAATATTTTGTTAAATCTATCAATAACCAATATCAAGTTATCGATAAAGTTAAAAAACGAGTATGTTTTTCGCAATTAAATATATTGCAGTTAAAGCACAAACCTGTTCAGTTAATGGATGTAATTTTTTGTCAAAATGTGTTGATTTACTTTCGACGTTGGAGACGGCGAGAAATTTTAAAAGAATTGGTGAAACATCTTAAGCCTGGCGGAATCTTGATTATTGGTTTGGGTGAAATAACAGAGTGGCATAATGAAGACCTTCAGCGTTTAGCGATTAAAGATGTTCATGCTTATATTAAACGTAAACAATATCAGAATAATTAAAGAGCGCTATGCGTTTTCTAGATATGCCAGTAATAAGAACTAAATAAATAAACAGGTCGATCATAACGAGCCGGTATGTGGAGTTTTATAGCTGTTAGTGCAAAATTTTTAGTTCTGCGCTAATTGTATAACTGAGTTTTTATACACTTTTGTTAAGTGTTGGTTGAGATCCGGTTGATTACTTATTATTTTTGATTAAAAAATAAATAATACACGGGATCTTTTAAGCTCAGTTTTTATTGAAGAGAGACGTAATTTATGGCTGATAACCGCCAGTATACGGCCTTGGAATGGGTTGTAAAAGAAATAAAAGAGACGCTGTCGGAAGCTCAGCGTGTGCTGGAGAGTTATTCGGCTGATTCTCAAGATATAACGCAATTGCGTTTTTGTCAGACTTTTATTCATCAAGTTTACGGTAGTTTACAAATGGTAGGCTTTCATGGTGCTGCCATGTTAGCTGAGGAAATGGAAGCACTGTCCTTAGCCTTGTCTGAGGGAAAGGTAAGGGATAAAGATGAAGCCTTAGAAGTATTAATGCGCGCTATTTTACAGCTTCCAGACTATTTGGAACGTGTTCAAGAAACAAAGCGTGACTACCCAGCCATTGTTCTTTCTTTATTAAATGATATTCGCTCAGTGCGCGGCGCTAGCTTATTGAGTGAGTCAACACTTTTTAATCCCGATTTGAATTATGCCAAACGGCAGCAAGGGAGTTCTTCTCAATTAACAAAAAATGATGCTCAACTTCAAGGTTTGATTGCGAAACTGCGTCAGATGTATCGTTATGCGGCAGCAAGTGCTATTCATCAAATTAATGTCGATGAAAATTTATCGTATCTAATAAAAGTAACAGACCGCCTAAAAAAGATTTTGCATGGAACTAAACGCAGCCCAGTCTGGGAAATTGCTCATGCTGTAATCGATGGTTTGCATAAAAATGTTATTCGTCCTACTCCGGCCATCAAAAATTTATTGAGAGATCTTGATAAAGAGCTTAGGCAATTGCAGCAAAGTGGTTCAAAGGCACTTACCGATTATACTCAAGATGACTTATTGAAAAATTTGTTGTATTACATCAGTGTTTCCGATGCTAATACCTCTGCGATTGATCAAATAAAAAAGGCGTATAAACTCAATCAATTATCACCAATGACAACGGTCAGTAGTGATAGTGATGCGGACATTCTGCCAGTTGACTCAGCGACAATGAAGGCGGTTGCTGGTGCTATTCGTGAAGAGTTCGAACAGATTAAAGCGAAGTTAAATGAGACATTAACAGATCCAGAAAATCCAGAAAGTCTAGATTTTGTGCAAAATGCATTGCAGCGGGTGAATGATACTTTAGCGATATTGGGCGTGGGTGAATTGCGGCAAATGGTTAACAATAGCATTGTTGCAATTACCAAGCTAAGGCATCAAGATTCACCGCCAAGTCACGATCAATTAGAAGACATGGCTCATGGTCTTGTTGATATAGAAACGAGCCTAGATGCTGCGCTTTCAGTTTCACATTCAGGTTCCGCAGAGACTTTCCATCTTGATGCTGCGCAGTCTGCGGTTTTAGATGAATGTCGTAATGGTTTAGAACGTTCAAAAGATGCCATTGTCGATTACATTGCTACGCAATGGGATATTGAAAAGTTGCGATCAGTTCCAGATTACATGCGTGAAGTTCGCGGTAATCTTTCAGTGCTATCCTTGCATAAAGCAACGGATATTTTATCTGCATGTATACTTTATATTGAGCAGCAGTTAATAGGTTTAGAAGTTAAACCTAAATGGCAACAGTTGGATAGTTTGGCTGATGTTATTGCTAGCGTAGATTATTATCTTGAATTTATGTCTGCGGCTAAGGAGAATGATGAAAGTATTCTTGACAAGGCAGAGAAAGGTTTAACCTTCCTTGGCGTAGGTAAAGCAGCTGTTGAGCCAATTAATTTAACGGTAGTAAATGATGTCGCCTCTGATAAGGACGCTGAGCATAACATTGAGTCAGAGCAAGTTGATGAGTTAGTTGAAGATGAATTATCTAGTGATGATCAAGATCAAGCACCAATAGAAGAGCTTTCAGATACTACTGATCTCCCATCCGATGAACTCAATGATTACGAACAGCAAGAACCAGAAGAACAAATAGAAGCGCCACAAGAAATTGATGCAACCGATAATGTTGATACAGCGTCTCAACCGGTTTCGACTCCTGAAGTAGATGAAGACGAAGATGATCTTATCGATGATGAGTTGGTTTCTATCTTTGTCGAGGAAGCAGGAGAAATTAGTGAGCAGTTGGCAGAATTCTTTCCTCAATGGGCTGCAGACAATAAAAATGAAGAGGCGCTAACAGAAACTCGTCGTGCTTTCCACACCTTAAAAGGTAGTGGTCGTATGGTACAAGCGGGTGATATTGGTGAGTTAGCTTGGTCTATTGAAAATATGTTGAATAGGGTTATCGACAATACAATTACTGTCGATGCCGCACATCTTGCTTTAATAGGAAAAGTCATCGCAATTGTTCCCGATATGGTGTCTGCTTATGAGCAGCGCCTACCCAACCCTCATCGTGAATTATCTGAGCAGTATATGGCTTGGGGGCATGCTCTTTCTCGCAATGAGGCGACACCTGAAATCATACTGGCATTAACATCAAGTAACGAGAAAGAACCCAGTGTGCAAGCACCGACTTCGGAGCAAGAAGATGTCGGTGACGATGATATCGATGCTCAGCTTTGGGAGATATTTCGTGCGGAAGCCGAAGGACATCTTTCCGTTGTTAATGATTATATTGAAGCAATGGAGGAAATTAAGCCGATTTTTGAGCCGCCCAGTGATTTAATGCAACGCGCATTACATACGCTTAAAGGTAGTGCTTACATGGCTGATTTGACGCCTATAGCTGAGCTTATGGCGCCATTAGAAAAATTCGCAAAAGAATTGCGTAGCTACCAAGTCAGTATTGATGAAGATACATTCCAGCTGATTAAAGATGGTGTTGCTTATACTCAAGATGCACTCTTGCAAATTGAAAGTCTAAATTATCCGGTTATTCCGAAGGCAGAACAATTTCTTGCCCGAATAGAAGAATTGCGCGAGCGTTCTGTAGGTCCTTTGATTCGTCAAAAAGAAGCAGAAAAGGCACAGCAAAAAGTTGATCCGGCAGTGCTTGAAGTGCTGATGGCTGAGGAAATGCATCTATTACTGGATGCAGATTTAATGATTGCTGAGTGGCAAAAAACTCCAGCATCAATAGATGATTGGCAACCCTTGCATGATGAACTTGCTAATCTGTGCCATGGTGCACAGCGCGCAAACTTACAATCAATGGCAAACTTAAGTGAGGCTTTACAGCAGCTTTGTAAAGGTTTGATCGATGGTGTTATCGAACCATCTGGTGAAAACTATACGGTTATGCTTAAAGCGCATAGTGAGTTGATGAATATCATTGATGCGATTGCGGCTGGACAAGATCTACCTCCAGAGAATACAGCATTATTAGAACAACTTAACTCTTTACCAAGAATTGAGCCACAGCAAAATGAACTAGAGAATGAGGCTCTGATTAGTGTTGATCACGATCCTTCTGAGTTTACAGGAGATACGTTGCAAGTTGAGTTAGCGGCAGAAGATGTGGTAGATAATCAACTTGTGGAAAATACGGAAGATAATCTCGAAATACCCTACGAAGAAATAACCATCGATGATCAAGCCATTATTTCAGAGGCAGAAGAGGTAAGCGGTCCGACGTTCTTAGATGAAAATGAGGTTGACGCTAACGAACTTGACTTATTGGATACTCCAATTGATTTGGCTGACGAACCATCAGTAGCACTTTCCCAAGAGAGTGAATCAATCGATGAGCCGATAATAACCGATATTGATTCCGATGAAATTGATCCAGAAACGATAGAGATCTTCTTAGAGGAGGCTCATGAATTACTGGAAGAATTAGATGAAACTATTCACGAGTGGGAGAACGGAGCTGACGATAACGAGAGTAATGAGGCCTTGCAGCGTGCACTGCATACGTTAAAAGGCGGCGCGCGTTTGTCAGGCTTAATCGGACTTGGTGACTTGTCCCATAACTTTGAGACCTATCTCATTGATAATTCGAAAGGTAATCAAGCTGCTGATATTTTTGAACAGGTGCATCATTTTCAAGATCAATTAATTGCCCAAGTTAATGCAGTGAGTCAGACTTTTGGGGGTGAGGGTATCGTCGATGAGGAATCTATTCGTTCGCAAGATGCCATCGCTACCACACAAGAAGAGTCATTACCTTCTGCTACTGTTGACGAAGAAGAGGAAGCTAAAGAAGAAAACTTCGATAGAAGCGTTGATGATAATGCTTCTGATACTGTACCTGAGCCCACTCCAACACCTGATCAAAAGTCCAATAATGTTTTGCCCTTTGCGCCTGCTAAGACATCGGGGTTAACGGTTCTTAAAGAAGTTTCTCAACAACCTATTGGCTCACAGGCTGGTGCTGGCAATGCCGCACAATCAAGACGTAATCAACCTCAGGAAATGGTAAAAGTTTCGGCTGAGTTGATGGAAGAACTTGTTAACTTAGCGGGTGAGACATCTATTAGTCGTGGTCGCATGGAAGAACAGGTCAGTGATTTGGGTTTTGCACTCGAAGAAATGGGTGCAACAGTGCAGCGCTTGCAAGAACAATTAAGACGTCTGGACATTGAAACAGAGGCGCAAGTGATATTTCGTCAGGAACAAATGCAAGAGGCTGATGATTTTGACCCGCTAGAGATGGACCGCTACTCACAGTTACAGCAGTTGTCTCGCTCTTTGATTGAATCTGCTTCGGACTTGATGGATTTAAAGAGCACATTGGTTGATAAAACGCGGGACACAGAAACGGTATTGTTGCAACAGTCACGCATTAATACCGATTTACAGGAAGGCTTAATGCGGTCGCGCATGGTGCCTTTTTCTCGTATCGTTCCACGCTTACGGCGTATTGTCCGCCAAATATCAACCGAGCTGAAAAAGGAAGTTAATTTAGAGCTAGGTAATATAGAAGGTGAACTTGATAGAAGCATGATGGAGCGAATGGTTGCACCACTCGAGCATATGCTGCGTAATGCGATGGACCACGGTTTGGAAGATGCTGAAACACGCAAACAAGTGGGTAAGCCAGCAGCGGGGCGGATTGTTATCACACTGGATCGTGATGGAGGTGACGTTCTAATCCTGGTTGCAGATGATGGGCGTGGTATTGATGTTGATCGCGTTCGTGCCAAAGCGATTGAGCGTAACCTGATGAATGCGGATGCAACGCTTAGCGATCAAGAAATTCTTCAGTTTATTTTACATGCGGGCTTCTCGACTGCTGAAACGATCACTCAAATTTCTGGGCGTGGCGTTGGCATGGATGTAGTAAACAGTGAAATTCGCCAAATGGGTGGAAGCATTGGTATCGATTCAAGAGCAGGTGAAGGAACAGCTTTTACGATACGTGTGCCTTTTACTGTATCGGTTAACCGTGCATTGATGATCATGATGGGCGAAGATCGCTATGCTATTCCTTTGAATACCATCGAAGGTATTGTTC
>JBNKUQ010000040.1:0-26958 GCA_050298695.1 Cellvibrionaceae bacterium | reverse complement strand
CGTGCCCTTTATCGGAAAGTAATGGAGTACAGTGAAATTAAAGATGCCTTGCTAGCAACAAAGGATCAACTCTTAATAGAAACATCTTTGTATGATCATTATTGGGGTATTGGGCGTGATCAGCGTGGTGATAATATTCTAGGCAAAATCTGGATGGATATTCGAGCTAAAATAAATGAAAGCCGCTAAGTGTTCAGATTTCAGAATCAACTAAGAGGTAAACCGAGGGATAACATAGCTCAATACTAGTGGTAGCGTGATAATGGTTAGCGTGTTACCGACAATAACAATCGACGCGACTTTGTCGGGTTCCTGGTTGTAGCGTTCTGCGAACATAAAATTTAAAATAGCGGGCGGTAGGGCACCAAATAAAAAGAGTCCGCCAGCTTGTGTAGGGCTTAGTGTTAAAAAAGGCTGCAGTAATATCACAATAATTAAGCCGGTTATTGGGCAAGCAATACCACCAATAATGCCAATCTTTAAACTATCTAATGAGGATGTAGATAAGCGAACCCCTAAGCTAAACAGCATCAAGGGTATGACCACTTTTCCTAACATATCAATGGGTAGCATCAGTGTCGAATGAATGTTGATGTCGCTCATGCCCAGTAAAATAGCAGTCAGCGAGGCAATGGTTAGAGGCGAAATCAATAAACGCCAGCGATTATTTTTTTTGCCACTGTGCGAGTGGTTTAACCATACCATTCCCAAAGTGAAGTGTAAGGTGTTTTCTACAAGGAATAAAATCATCGCGACAGGTAATGCGGCTTCACCAAAGGTTAAAACCATTAAGGGGAGTCCCATGTTTCCTGCATTGTTAAACATAACTGGCGGGCAAAGTGTTTTTAACTCGATATTAGCTATTTTTGCTACAGGCCATACCAATAAACCTGAACCTATAACGACAGCAGATGCAGCAAGAATTAGTGGAATATATTCTCTTACGTCAACGGATTGACCGATAATAACCGAAAATATTAGAGCGGGAATAAATACATCCATATTGAGCTGGTTTACTACTCTCATATCTGGCTTGAAGCGGTGACCACAGTAAAAGCCAAGGATAACAATGCTGAAAATAGGAAAAGTGATATCAATGATACGTAAAGTAATATCCATGATGGTTGATACAGTTTGCAGAATATTAATAAAAATAGCAGTGTGCCATAAACGTTTATAAAATACTGCCACCCTATAATACTCCGACGGAGTTTGATGAAAAATACATTGGCTAAATTATTGAGTATTATTTTCTATGGCCTAGGCACTGCTATTTTAGTCATCATAATTGGTATTCCATACTTGATTTTTTGGGGTAAAGTTCCAGATGGTCTTCAACTATGGTTAGGACCGCGAGAGTTGCTATTTATTTTTCTTTGCTTGGCTTTATTGTTGTACGAATGTATAAAAAGGTTTAAAAAATAGGGTATTGACCTAGTGATTAACGGATGATGTTCCCGTGTGCCATGATTCACCCCCCTATCAATATTTTTTTGCTTACTGTAAAACTCCCCTTTTCTAGTAGTGGTATAGAGCGGTTTGACCACTTACAATACTGGATCTAGTCGTTTTAAGTGGATAGCTATGTCTGAATTGAAGAATGATCGCTTTTTAAAAGCACTCTTACGTCAACCTGTTGATCGCACCCCGGTATGGATGATGCGACAGGCGGGACGTTATTTACCGGAGTACCGAAACACTCGCTCTAAAGCGGGTGATTTTATGAGTCTATGTAGTAATCCTGAGCTGGCTTGTGAAGTCACGCTCCAACCTTTAGCGCGGTATCCAGAAATTGATGCAGCGATTCTGTTTTCTGATATTTTGACCATTCCAGATGCCATGGGTTTGGGGCTTTATTTTGAGGCTGGTGAGGGCCCTCGTTTTAGAAAGACGATTTCTACAGAAAGTGACATTGATGCCTTGCCCGTCGTGGAGACTCACAAAGACCTGACTTATGTTACCGATGCCGTCAGCCTTATTCGTCAAGAACTACACGGTCGTGTACCGCTTATCGGTTTTTCTGGCAGTCCGTGGACCCTTGCAACCTACATGGTGGAGGGCGGCTCCAGTAAAGACTATGCTAAAACCAAGCAAATGATGTATTGTCAGCCAGAGCTATTTCAAGTGTTATTAGATAAGCTTGTGTTGTCTATTACGGATTATCTCAATGCGCAAATTAAGGCAGGGGCTCAGGCCCTACAGCTATTTGATTCCTGGGGAGGAGCCCTGTCTTATCAGGCTTATCATCGCTTTTCGTTGAAACCTATGCAGCAAATTATTGATGGCTTAATTAAGGAGTATGATGGAAGACAAGTCCCCGTCATATTGTTTACGAAAGGAGGAGGGCAATGGCTAGAGTCTATGGCGGAATCCGGTGCTGATTGCCTAGGTCTAGACTGGACCACAGATATTGCTCAGGCTCGCACCAAAGTGGGACATAAAGTGGCATTGCAGGGTAATATGGATCCTGCGATTCTATATACTTCTCCCGAGCGGATAAGAGAAGAAGTTGCGACTATACTTGAATCGTATGGTGGTGGCAGTGGGCATGTGTTTAATTTAGGCCATGGTGTGACGCCACAAGCGAAGCCTGAAAATGTGGGCGCATTTTTTAGGGCTGTTGACGAGTTATCATTTAAGGACAGCTCTAAGAGTTAGAATTTTTAAGGGTGTCTTATGGCGTTCGCAATAATCAGTAATAGTGAAAATAATGTTTAGCAAGATAGGAGACGGCATTGGCTGTCAAACAAGTAAAAATAGATGTTGAAGAGGTGATTATCGGTATGTTCGTGTCGGGCCTGGATAGGCCGTGGACACAAACGCCGTTTCCTATTCAAGGTTTCTATGTTCGAGATCTTGATGAAGTTAAGTTACTTAAAACCCACTGTAACCATATTTATATCGATGTCACAAAAGGCACAACGCCCGCTAAGGCTAATCTAAAAACACTTAACAATAATGATGTTAAGAAAAAACCAATTTTAGATCGATCCATTCAAAAAAATATCCCGCTTGCCCCCATTAAAGTTAATAGCGATGCCTACAAAGGGCATTATCAACCTCTTGAAAAAGAAGTTAAACGAGCACGTCAATTACATCAGCGAGTATTTAGTGCCGTGGGAGAAGTGTTATCTCAGCTAGACAGTGGCAATTTGGTTTCTGTCCATGAAGCTAAAAAAGCAGCTAGTGAGATGGTGGATAGTATTCTGCGTAATCCTGACGCCTTTTCTTGGTTGTCTCGTATTCGAGAGGCGGATGAATATACTTACGGTCATGCAGTGCGTTCAGCAGTATGGGCAATTTTATTTGGGCGGCATATTGGTCTTGCTAAAAAAGAGCTCGATACTTTGGCTTTAGGGGTCTTGCTTAAAGATGTTGGTAAAACACATCTTCGTAAAGAATTGTTGATGAACCGAGATCGGACAACGCGTGAGCAGGCAGAATATGAAACCTTTGTTGATAAAGGCGTAGAAATTTTACGTCAGCTACCGGGGGTTGAGCCGCGCGTTATTGCCATTGTCAAAACCCATTGTGAGCGTATTAATGGTAGCGGTTTTCCGCAGCATCTGCGCGGAGATAAGATCCCGTTATTAGCAAAGATCGCAGGGATTGTGACATTTTATGATGAGGTCACTAATCCTCGAGGTGTTTCAGATCCCATAGCACCTTCTCGAGCCGTTTCTCGTTTATATGAGGTTCGTGGCATTGAATTTCAGGAAGATTTAGTCGTTGAATTTATTCGCGCGATTGGTTTATATCCCACTGGTACCTTGGTTGAACTGACTACGGGTGAAGTCGGCGTTGTTGTTGAGCAAAATTTTGAGCGACGTTTAAAGCCTAAGGTGATGTTGTTACTCAATTCAATGAAGCAACCCTTGAAAAAACATCAGTTGTTAGATTTGTCTATTGATGATCAGCGTAAACAAGCATTAATTGATTCCGGCAAAAAACACATGGATGAAGTAGAAAAAATAGAAATCGCGCAAGATTTAGAGCCAGGTAGCTATGATATCGATGTTAATGAGGTGCGCGATAAATATTTAATGAAAACTATCAAGCGAGATTTGTTTTCGTTTTTTAAATAGGGTTGATTTCCGGCTTAGTTAATAAATCCGTGAAATTAAAAATGCTACCCATATCCCTATACTTAAAAAGACACTCAGCATCACCGCAGCGGAACCAATATCTTTGGCGCGCCCAGATAATTCATGCTGCTCTTGCCCTATGCGGTCTATTGCTGCTTCTACTGCGCTATTTAATAATTCCACAACCATCACAAATATCCAGCTACCAATCAGCAGGGTTATTTCAATAAGGCTATTGCCTAGCCAAATTGCTAGCGGTGTAATAACAATAAAAATATAGACTTCTAAGCGAAATGCTTGCTCAAATTGATAGGCAGACTTCAGCCCTTGAATAGAGTAACCTGTTGCTTTGTAAAGTCGGGTAATATGGTTGGAGTCTTGATTATAAGCAGACATAGTCAATCACGTTTTTAATGGTTAAAGCCGTGACTCTAGCAGACTAAGATGAAAAATATATTACCTGAGTGTGTGGATCTCGTTTTTTTTGTGCTTTCTCTAGTTTGTCCAAATATATTTGCCACATTTCTTGTTGGTTTTGCGTAAGTTCCTTGAGGTAGAGCCAGGTGTAAATGCCTGAGTCATGGCCATCATCAAAGACCAATATCAGTCCATAATTTCCCGCCATCTTGATATTATCAATGCCCACATCAATTTTTCCATCAACCAGTATAGCCTGGTTAGGTCCATGTCCCTTTACCTCAGCGGATGGTGAATGCACGCGTAAAAACTCAGCAGAAAGATGGTAAGTCTTTCCCTCGAAGGTTAATTCGAGGGTTTTAGAACGTTTATGCAAATGAATTTTTGAGGGGCGAGACATATAAAGCGGCTGGTTACAAGCGGCTAGCTTCAAGAAAAAACACATAGAAATTTGACATAAACATAACCCCATTCAAATACTATTTGCAGCTTTAAAGAATAAACCGGCTCAAATCCTCGTCTTTAGCGAGCTCTCCTAAATGACTGTCAACGTAGTTGGCATCTATCGTAATATGTTTGTTTTCTCCGGAGCCGCTGTCAAATGACACTTCTTCGATAAGACGTTCCATCACCGTATGCAAACGTCTTGCACCAATATTTTCGGTGCGCTCATTGACCTCCCACGCTGTTTCAGCAATTCGACGCACGCCATCTTGAGTAAATTCTAGAGTGAGGTCTTCGGTTTGCATTAAGGCGATTTGTTGTTTGGTTAACGATGCATTAGGTTCAGTCAGTATTCGCTCAAAATCATCGGGAGATAATGCTTCTAATTCAACTCGAATCGGCAGTCTACCTTGCAGTTCTGGTATCAGGTCTGAAGGCTTGGCAACATGAAAAGCACCGGAAGTGATAAATAAAATATGATCAGTTTTAATCATGCCATGTTTTGTTGTTACCGTGCAGCCCTCGATTAAGGGAAGTAAGTCGCGCTGTACGCCCTCGCGAGAGACATCGCCGCCCGTATTTTCACTGCGCTTGGCGACCTTATCGATTTCATCAATAAAAACAATACCATTTTGCTCTGCAGCTTCTATTGCTTTGGCTTTGAGTTCATCTTGATTGACTAATTTTGTTGCTTCATCATCGCATAATTGTTTGAATGCTTGCTTAATCGGCATCTTTATTGTTTTTGTTTTGTCGCTGCCAAAAGAGGAAAACATATTTTGCAATTGGTTGGTCATGTCTTCCATACCGGGAGGGGCCATAATTTCAACCCCTACTTTTGTTGCAGGCACTTCTATCTCGATTTCTTTATCATCGAGTTCGCCTTCGCGTAATTTTTTACGGAACAACTGACGAGTTGCGTTATTGTCACTGTTTTCAGATGACGAGTAATCGCTATTGGTAGTGTTGCTGCGAGCAGGTCTTAGCAAGGCATCAAGAATTTTATCTTCAGCAATATCTTCGGCACGATGACGTACTTTTTCAACTTCCTGTTCGCGAAACATTTTAATCGACATATCAACAAGGTCGCGAACAATGGACTCAACATCGCGTCCGACATAACCGACTTCAGTAAATTTAGTGGCTTCCACTTTGACAAAGGGTGCATTGGCCAGTTTGGCAAGGCGCCGGGCAATTTCAGTTTTGCCAACACCCGTTGGGCCTATCATTAAAATATTTTTCGGAGTGATTTCATTGCGCAAATCTTCGCTGACTTGCATGCGGCGCCAGCGATTGCGCAATGCGATGGCAACAGCGCGCTTAGCATTTTGCTGACCGACAATATGTCTATCAAGCTCATGGACAATCTCTCTTGGAGTCATGGTGGGCATGGTGTTCTCTTTATCTCTTTATCTTTTTTAGTCATGAGCGAATAATTAGCAGCTCAATTCTTCAATAGTGTGGTTGTGGTTGGTATAAACGCAAATATCACCGGCGATAGTCAGTGCTTTTTCGGTGATAGCGCGAGCGTCTAACTCAGTGTTTTCTAGTAGCGCACGGGCCGCTGACTGTGCGAAAGGACCACCGGAGCCGATGGCAATTAAATCATCTTCTGGCTGAATCACATCGCCATTACCGGTCACGATAAGAGATGCTTCTTCATTGGCCACTGCCAATAATGCTTCTAGACGACGTAGCGCTCGATCGCTGCGCCAGTCTTTTGCAAGCTCTACAGCGGCGCGAGTGAGTTGCCCATTGTAAGTTTGTAGTTTAGTCTCAAAACGCTCAAACAGAGTAAAAGCATCGGCAGTGCCGCCAGCAAAGCCCGCTATGACTTTATCGTTGTATAAGCGCCTTACTTTTCGGGCATTGCCCTTCATTACGGTATTGCCCATAGAGACTTGACCGTCTCCGCCAATAACGACTTTGCCATTGCGTCTCACAGACACAATAGTGGTGCCCCGATATTGTTCCAAAATAATAGTCCTAGGTTGTAGTTGTGTGAGTATAAGACTTCACGATGTGGGGGTGACTCTAAAAAATTCAACTCTCTGAGAGCTTGACTATAGGCAGTAAAGGGCCTGAATTCTATTCTACCGTGCGTTTCAGTAATAAGGGATTTAACCGCTTCGATGCCAGTGTGCTACGTGCTTTGGCCATTTTTGAGCGCGATTTGAATGGCCCTACTATCACGCGATGCCAGGTGCTGCCGTTGTCTGTGGTTTTCTGTTCGATTGTGGCAGGAAGATTGATTAGTAGTAATTCAGCTTTCAGTGTTTCCGCATCACTGGTATTGCGAAATGAACCTGCTTGCAGGTAATAACGCAGATTTTTCGGTGTTGATGCCGTAATTTCATCGGAGCGATCTTCCACTTGAATCTCTTGTTCCTTGAGAATTTCGTAAAAATCAAAACGTGGTTGAGGCGTTTTTTTCTCAGCGGGAGAATTCGTACTGATTTGATCTGGCTTGGGACTTTTACTTTGGTCGGGCCTATTTGCCAAATAGATTAATAGAGTAATTAAAGCGGCAAGTAATAAGCTGATGATTAGCCAAGCCCAAGTAGGTGCTTTTTGCGTTTTTTTAGGGGGGCGTCTTGTGTTTGTGCGCTTTTTAGGCGAACTTTTCTTACTCGATTGGCTCGAGGAGCTGCGCCGATGGGTGGTACCGCGCTTTTTCTTGGCAAAATCCTGAGTCATTAATCATCTTATATTTTTCAAAGTCTGCGATTTTACGTGGCAGTATAGAGAAGATAAAGGCGTTTTTTCTGGGCAGCTCTAAAAATTCTAATTTTTAGAGCTGCCCTTTAACTAGCTAGAACTCTTGTGGGTCAACGTCAATTAACCAGTGGAGCCCATTGGGTATTTTAGTTTGCTCTAGTTTTTCGCATAACTTGCTTAAAAGCTGTTGCCTTTCCTTGCGATTGGCTGCTTTGATCTGCAGTAAGTAGTGATAGCGATTGTTGCGCTTTTCCATCGTCGCTGGAAATGGTCCCAAGTATTGCAGTTGTGGGCTGGGTGGCTTAATTTTTTGGGCGATATAGCGTGCTTGCCGCAAAAAGTTTTCGGCGAGTTGTGGTTGTTGAGCGTGACAGCGAATGAGAGCTAAATGGCTATACGGTGGCATTTGGGTGAACTCGCGCTCTTGCAGCAGTAGTTTGGCAAGGGCCTCATAGCTATCGTTGATCAATAATTTCAGTAGAGGATGATCGGCAAACTGCGTTTGTATGATCACTTCTCCTTGGTAGTTTTCTCTACCCACACGCCCAGTAACCTGTGTTAACAACTGGCCCATACGTTCAGCACCGCGAAAATCACTACTAAAAAAAGCCTGGTCTAAACCCAGTATGATGCCCAGCCCAAGGTTGGGGAAGTGATGACCTTTAGCGAGCATTTGAGTCCCAACTAAAATACAGGGCTTGCCTTCGTTTATTGTGTTAAGCGTGGTTTCTAGTTGACCTTTTCGTGAAATGCTATCGCGATCAATGCGTAGAATGGGGGTGGACTTGAAGTGTTCTTCGAGAACCTCTTCACTGCGTTGTGTGCCACTACCCAAGGCCTGTAATCGATGGCTGTGGCATTTAGGGCATTGACTCGGCACCTTGGTCTTTGTATCGCAGCTGTGGCAGTGAAGATTCTGTTGCCCTGAATGGCGGTGTAGTGTCATACGGCTATCGCAGTGATTACACTGGCTCAACCACTGGCAGTCCTGGCACATTAAGGTAGGTGCATAGCCTCTGCGATTAATAAAGACCATGACCTGCTGTCTATTTTCTAGCGCTGTTTCTATAGCGCTCAGGGATTTTTCTGCAATAGTATTTTCTTGCGTGTCTAGGCAGCGAAATACTGGGAGTGTTTGTTGTTGGGCGCGCGTGCGCAATGTGCGGTAGTGGTAGCGTTGACTCAGTGCATTGTGCAAACTTTCTAGTGAGGGAGTAGCGCTCCCCAGTATGAGGGGTATGTTTTTTTGTTGTGCGCGCACAATTGCCATATCTCTGCCGGAATAGCGAACTCCTTCCTGTTGCTTGTAGGATAGATCGTGCTCTTCATCGATGATGATCAGGCCTAGATGGGGGAGTGGTGTAAAAATGCTGGATCGGGTCCCGATAAGAATACTGATATTGCCACGTTGTGCATCTTTCCATACAGCAAAGCGTTGTTTGTTTGTCAGGCCAGAGTGTAGAGAAGCGACTTGCTGAGTAAACCGTTTTTCGAAGCGAGAAACGGTTTGCGGGGTTAATCCAATTTCTGGGACTAATACCAGTATTTGGCCTCCTTGTTTCAAAACGGGTTCGATGGCTTGCAGATAGACTTCGGTTTTGCCACTGCCGGTGATGCCATCAATTAATGTCGTATGAAATTTGTCGTAAGAAAGCTGGTCTAGAATATTTTTTTGTTCATTATTTAATGTCAGAGGTACTTCACTCAGTGTTTCACTTAAGACTCCTTTGTTTAATGGAGAGTCCTTAACGTCTACTTTTTCTATCAGCTGTTTGTCGGCAAGTGCTTTCAGAGTGGTCGAGCTGATATTGTGTTGCTTGAGATCTAAGGCTTTTAGCAAGTTGAGGTTTTTAATAAGTGAGAATGCTGTCTTTTGTTTTTCAGCACGTTTTAGGGATTCAATACCCGTTGAATGTCCTAAGGTTGTCAATTGCCAGCCATGATTTACCGCTTTAGGCATAGGGTCTGGTTTGCGTAACACAGCGGGAAGAGCCATTAAACAAACATCCCCAAGAGGATAGTGGTAGTAATCAGCGCACCAGAGACAGAGCTTGAGTAGATCGCTATTCAATACCGCTTCACGGTCCAAAATTTGGTGAATTTTTCGCAATTTATTGGTGGGGCTTTGGCTGGGTCTTTCGCTAATAATGATTCCTACAATGGATTTCTGATGGCCAAATGGAACGGCAACTCGTCGACCAATCATTGTCTCATTGCTTGTTACCTCGTTGGTGCAGTCGGGCAAAATATAATCAAATAGACGTCGCAAAGGTGATGATAATGCAACTTGAACAATACGAGTTTTGGGGTTCATTGAGGGCTTAATAATCTTATTGCTTGAGTTCGTCGAAATTTCTGTTAGTATTGCCGCCCTTATTTTGTACAGGTGGCCGTGCTGGGCAAGCACTTACCAGACTTAACATAGCTAAGTGTCGGTTAGAGACCGAGTGGCGGCGCCAATAACACGAGATTATACCTATGAAATCAGATATTCATCCTAATTACGGTGCTTTGGTTGCGACATGTAGTTGTGGCAATGTCATTAATACCGCTTCTACTCTTGCCAAAGAAATCCATATTGATGTTTGTTCCGCTTGCCATCCTTTCTATACTGGTAAGCAGAAAAAAGCCGATACTGGTGGCCGTATCGATCGCTTTAATAAGCGCTTCTCTCGTGGTGTTAAATAACGGTTATAGTTTTCTTTTCTAATTTGATAAAAGCCGGATCAAAATTGATTCGGCTTTTTTGTTTCCGTACCCTTAAAAAATTTCTTCTGGGGCTGGGTTGTCGCTACCACCGTTGACCATTTGCGTGGGATCAATGGCTCTTGGTGCGTTCTCTTGCAAGAAAATTTCCTTGATGCTATTGGGGTTTGAGGGTAGAGCTCTCTCTCCGGTATCGGCATCAATATTAACTGTGACGATGCCATTGGGGCGATGCATAAATGAACTGGGCATGTCTTTTAGTGCGACTTCCATGAAGTCCATCCATATAGGTAGTGCCGCAGTCCCCCCGAATTCTCTACGCCCAATTTCTTGGTTGCTATCAAAGCCAACCCAGGTTGTTGCAACGAGCTGAGTGTTATAGCCGGAGAACCAAGCGTCAGTAGGGCCGTTGGTGGTTCCCGTTTTGCCTGCAAGATCATCACGTCCCAATTGTTTTGCCCTTGTTGCTGTGCCACGGTTGATGACATCTCGCAACATGGAATTCATCAAATAGGCGATACGAGAATCCATAATTCTCTTTGCCTTTTGTGAGCTTAAAACAACTTGTTTGGTCTCAGTATTATCAGTGTCTGAGTTTTCATCACTGCTATATTGAAGCGCTGTTTTGTTACCAGCAACCAGAGGTTTAGCGGTGTAGAGGACTTTATCGTGACGATCGCGAATATGATGAATAATATAAGGCTCTATTTTGTAGCCACCATTGGCAAATGCGCTATAACCCGTAGCAACTTCTAGAGGCGTCATTACATGACTCCCTAGTGCCATAGAAAGGTTGTGAGCGATCCCATCTGTTTGAATGCCAAAGCGCCCTAAAGAGGCAATAGTTTTATCAATGCCAACGGAGCGCAGTAACCTGATGGAAATCAAGTTTCTGGATAGGTACAAGGCTTTGCGCACGCGTGTGGGACCGTAAAATTCGCCGCTTGCATTTTCGGGTCTCCACATATCTTCCAAGCGATTATCGTCGACAACGATCGGAGCATCATTGATAACAGTCCCGGGGGTAATACCATTCTCTAGCGCTGCTGTGTAGACAAAAGGTTTGAAGTTGGATCCAGGCTGACGTTTTGCTTGCATTGCGCGATTAAAACTGCTTTTTGCAAAATCAAATCCACCGACAACAGAACGAATGGCACCATCATCTGGGTTTAGTGCGACTAAGGCGGCTTCAATGTCTGGAAGTTGACTAAAATACCATTGTTCTGAAGTTGTGCCAGAATTATCTCCTTCTTTAACCGTTTCAACCTTTTTAGGATAAATACGGATAATATCGCCAAGGCTAACAATTTTGGATGGAGAATTGGGCGGGTTCGCGGCATAGTTCTCATTGATATACCGCTTTGATTCTTTCAAGCCATTTTCCCAGGGGATATCAATGGTTTTTCCTGTCCCCGTTAATACTGAGATAAAATCTTTTCCAATACGAATAACGGCAGCTGCTTCTAGAGGACCATAAGTCGGTGTCTTTTTGAGTGTTTCTAACCACGGGATTAAGTTGACCGCGCCAACTTCGCTAATAATTGCGCCAGGGTTGTAACGGGTATTTGTCTGGTTTTCTAGCGATGTATTTTCTGTATTTGAGGTCAAAGGTTCTAAAACAGCAGGGTCTAGCTGAGCTTCTGGTCCCCGATAACCATGTCGAAGATCGTAGCTTAATACCCCTTCAACCACTGCTTTTTGTGCGGAAGCTTGTAGCTTGCTGTCGACAGTAGTGTATATCTTATAGCCATTAGTGTAAGCATCATCACCAAAAAGCTCTATTGCCTTTTCTCTGGCGGCTTCAGCAACATAAGGTGCATGAAACTCTAAGTTGAGACCGTAATATCTGGCGGTAACAGGTTCGGCAAATGCTGTTTTGTACTCTTGTTCAGATAATTTATCGAGAGATAGCATTCGCTTGAGAATCCAGTTTCGGCGAATTAGGGCACGACTGGGGTTGGCGATGGGGTTATAAGTTGATGGGGCTTTGGGTAAGCCAGCAATCATTGCCATTTGGGCGACTGATAACTCATCAAGTGGTTTCCCGTAATAAACTTGTGCAGCCGCTTTAACGCCGTAGGCGCGATTACCGAGATAAATCTTATTTAAGTAAAGCTCAAGGATTTCTTGCTTGCTTAGCGATTTTTCGATCTTAAGCGCAAGAAATATTTCGTTAAACTTTCGCGAAAAAGTTTGTTCCCTGGAAAGGAAAAAATTTCGTGCGACCTGCATGGTGATAGTACTACCACCACTTTGAATTTCTCCAGAGAGCACTAATTGCGATGCGGCTCTCAATAAACCCTTAAAGTCTACTCCTCCATGTTCAAAGAAGGCATCATCTTCAGCGGATAAAACAGCATCAATTAGCTGCTGAGGTACTTGGTCTATGGCTACTGGGTCACGCCTCTTTTCTCCAAACTCGCCAATCAGTTTATTGTCGAGGGAGTAAACCCGTAAGGGCGTCTGTAATTCAACTTCTTTAAGCGACTCGATTGCTGGCAAATTTGGACTAATATATAGGTAGATACCGGATAATCCTGCTCCAATGCTGAATACGACAGCAATAAATGCCCATAATGTGAAGTAGATCAATTTTTTTTTAATGTGCATTTTTTCCATATTAATTAATGAGTTAGGGTGAAAGTATAAAGTGTGGGCGGATTATACGTCATTTTCGCGTGTTATATGTCAACTGTATGGTTGCACGATCAACTTAAAGTGCTATAACATAAACATTACCTAAGTTACGGATATAGATAGAAAAAAAGACCCGTATGAGTTTCCTAGAGCGCAAAGCAAAGCCCATCGTTGGCTTAGATATTAGTTCGACCAGTGTGAAATTGTTAGAACTTTCCCGTCATGGCAATGGCTATCGGGTGGAAAGTTATGGCGTGAAAGCATTGCCTGTCGGTTCTGTGGTTGAGAAAAATATCAGTGACGAAGAGGCTGTCTCCGATGTCATTCGACAAATTATCTCTCAATCGAAATGTAAGTTGAAAGATGCTGCGGTGGCGGTTGCCGGTTCTGCTGTCATTACCAAAATCATCGATATGCCTGCGGGTATGGATGATGATGCTTTGGAATCACAGATCACTATTGAGGCAGATCAGTATATCCCGTTTCCCCTAGATGAAGTATCTATCGACTTCGAAGTCCAAGGTGTGGATGAGGATAACCCTGAGCAAGTCAAAGTGCTACTGGCTGCCTGTCGCAGAGAAAATGTCGAGTCTCGCGCTAGTGTTTTGGAAAGTGCAGGCTTACACCCTAAGGTTGTCGATGTTGAGGCCTATACTATCGAGCGCGCATTCCCCTTAATTGCAGAACAGTGGGAGGACCAAGAAGAGCAGGTTGTTGCGATTATTGATATCGGTGCGACCATGACCACATTGAGTGTACTTGCCAATGGTAAAACCATTTACACTCGAGAGCAGTTATTTGGTGGTAAACATCTAACGGAAGAAATTCAACGTCGTTATGGTTTGTCATTTAATGAAGCGGGTTTGGCCAAAAAACAAGGTGGTTTACCAGATGACTATGAAGACGAAGTGCTAACGCCTTTTAAAGATGCGGTTGTTCAGCAGGTCACACGGTCGTTACAATTTTTCTTCTCCTCAAGCCAATATAACGAAGTTGATCATATTTTACTGGCTGGTGGAGTGGCTTCTGTTGATGGTTTAGCTCAATTGGTCCAAGATCGCCTGGGCACTATGACAAGTATTGCCAATCCATTTGCAGGGATGTCAGTGGCTTCACGTGTTAATCGAAACGCCTTAGAAAGTGATGCGCCCTCGTTAATGATAGCGGCAGGCTTGGCCCTAAGGAGTTTTCAGTAATGGCAAATATTAACTTATTACCTTGGCGTGACGAACATCGCCAAGAGAAGAAACGAGAGTTCTTCTCGATATTAATGCTACTTTTATTGCTGGCTTGTCTTATCGCTTTCTTGTGGTACAGCTTTGTTCAAGCCTCGATTAGCAATCAACAGAGCCGTAACAAACTGCTTAAAGAAGAGATTGCCTTGTTGGATGAGAAAGTAAAGGAAATCGCTCAATTAAAGAAACGTCGTGAAGAGTTGGAAACTCGCATCAAAATTATTCAAGATTTGCAAGTTAAAAGACCGCTGGTTGTCCGTTATTTCGATGAATTTGTTAGGGCGGTTCCTGAAGGTTTGTACTTTAATAGTTTAGTTCGTAACGGTGACAGCTTTGATGTTAGTGGGGTGACAGAATCGAATACAAGAGTATCCACCTTGATGCGCAATCTTGATGAGTCTGACTGGTTTCAAGCACCGAACTTGAAGAATGTGATTGCGGATGGTTTTCAGCTTTCTGTTCAAGCAGTTTCTCCTAATGCTAATGAAGAGGAGGCTAAATAATAATGGCACTACAAGATACATTAGACCAGCTCAATAACTTAGATATGAGCGATATTGACTGGTCTCGCATTGGTGTCTGGCCGTTGGCAGGGCGAATGTTTGTTTGGATTGTGGCGGGTATTATCGTTTTAGTTGCGGCCTATTTCTTATTGGTAAAAGACCTTTATAAAGATTTAGACCGAGCTGTGGCAGAAGAAAAAACCTTGAGAGATACTTTTCAACAAAAGGCTTTCCAGGCTGCAACTTTGGAGCAATACAAAGAACTGATGGCGAAGATGGAAAAGGATTTTGAGTTTTTAGTTTCTCAGCTGCCAGAAAAAACACAAGTGCCGGGACTGCTTGATGATATTGATGAAAAAGGCCGTGAAAGTGGTTTAACGATAGTCAGTATCAAATTACAGCCGGAATCAGTGGGTGATGTTTATGTTGAGTTGCCTATAGAGATTATTGTGAAGGGTTCCTACCATGATTTTGGTACTTTCATCAGTAGCATTGCGGGGATGTCTCGCATCGTCACCTTGCATGATTTCACGATAGGACAAGATAAATCACAACCTGCACTACTGCAGATGACCGTTAAAGCAAAGACTTACCGCTATCGTTCGCCTGATGAAGGAGGTGCATAATGATTAAACAGCCCCTTCATATCATTATCTGTCTTTTTCTTGGGATTTTTCTAGGCGCGTGTAGCTCTTCAGAGTCTCATAAAGATCTTAGAGAGTTTATTGATGAAAATAAACGCCGTCCTCCCGGTATAGTGCAAGAGGCTCCAAAGATTGAGCCCTATGAAGCTTTTGAATACAACGCTTACCGTTTACGTAGTCCCTTTGATCGACCCGTATCAGTTAAGTTGCAGCAGCAATTGACGGCTGCCTCAAATAGCAATGTTAAGCCTATTCCTGGACGTAAAAAACAGCGTTTAGAGCAATATGATTTGTCCACGCTTAATATGGTGGGGACACTGAGAAAGGACGGTGCGTTATGGGCATTGATTAGCGACCCAGATGGTTCTATTGAACGCGTTAGACGTGGTGACTATATGGGGAAAAATCATGGCAGGATCACAGGCCTCTCAGATAATAAGATAGATTTAATTGAGATTGTTGCTAGTGGTACAGGCTGGTTGGAGAGGCCAAATGTGCTTGAGTTAAAAACGGCGGATAGTAAGTAATGGCGAGTCAAATAAAAACAAACACTAAGTTTCAAAGGGTTATAACTATGGCATATTCTTGCGTAACTGATACCTGTTCGCGAGCGGTTAATTTCGCGGTAGCCTTTGCTTTTACATTATTTGCTGCGAGTTTACATGCTGCTACCTTGAATGATGTCAAGTTTGCGGAACTTCCCGGAGGGAAAATTGAAATACGTGCTCAATTTTCTGACTCTCCTGTAAAGCCTACGGGTTACTCCATTGAACAGCCCGCTCGAGTTGTTTTAGATTTTGAAAACACAACTAACAACCTAAAAGAGAAAAAATTTCCCCTGTCGTTTGGCAACGCAAAAAGTGCCGTAGTTTTGGAAAGTAATGGGCGTACTCGTTTTATCGTAAATTTGGTATCGCCAGCTAGCTATACGGCGAGTATTGAAGGTAATACGGTTGTTACTGTGATAGAAGGCGTATCGCAATCGCAAACATTTACTCGACAGCAAGCTAATGAAGAAGCGCAGCAAAGTTTCACGGGCCAATCTAGTCGAACAATAACGAGTGTTGATTTTCGACGAACTGAAGAGGGGGGCGGCACGGTTCTATTAACGTTGTCTGATCCGCAAGTTGCCGTTGATATCGAGGAAAGCGCCGGAGGTATTCTAGTTAACTTTGTCGACACGCAATTGCCCAGTGAGCTGCGTCGTCGCTTAGATGTCATTGATTTTGCTACGCCAGTTAAAACAATCGAATCAATTGTCGAAGGCAATAATGCGCAATTTTCAATTGATGTTACAGGTGATTATGACTACCTGGCTTACCAGACTGATACTCAATATGTCATTACAGTAAAACCACTGACCCCAGAACAGGTTGCGGCTAAGAAAGAAAAGTTCAAGTATGTTGGCGAGAAACTATCGCTTAACTTCCAAGATATTAAAGTCAGAGCAGTTTTAGAAATTATTGCTGATGTGACTAGTTTAAATTTGGTTGCCAGTGATACCGTTCAAGGCAATATCACCTTGAGGTTGGATAATGTTCCCTGGGATCACGCCTTGGATTTAGTGCTTAAGTCAAAAGGTTTAGATAAGCGTCAAGTTGGCAATGTTTTATTGGTTGCGCCTGCTGCTGAAATTGCCGAAAGAGAGCGGCAAGAAATCGAAACTCGCAATCAGCTGCAAGAATTAGCGCCTTTGAGAACGGAATTTATTCGAGTGCGTTATGCTAACGCTAAAGATATCTTTGAGTTATTTAGTGGTGATAGTGACAGTGGGGGTGATAGTTCTGATAAAGATTCTGGTTCTAAGTCTACTAAAGGAATCCTCTCGTCACGTGGTTCGGCGATTGTTGATGAGCGTACAAATTCCATTATTCTTACTGAAACAGAAGAAAAAATAGCGGAGTTTAGACAGCTGATTGAGCAAGTGGATGTGCCTATTCGCCAGGTAATGATTGAGTCGCGTATTGTGATTGCCAATACTGATTTTAGTAAGGAAATCGGTGTTCGTTGGGGGGGGATTGCAGCGGGAAATAGGAATGGCCGTCTATATGAGGCTGGTGGATCGCAGGATTCTTTTTATACTAGCCCCGGCACAAATCCTTACTCAGCTTTAGAAGGGCAAGGGACCACTATTCAACAAGAAAACCAAGTGGTCGATTTGGCTGCACCATCGACTGCTGGTTCTATTGCATTTAGCTTTTTAAGTAGTAAAGTGTTACTGGATTTGGAGTTGACAGCTTTTGAAAGTTCTGGTCAGGCAGAAGTAGTTTCTCAGCCCAAAGTCATTACTGGCGACAAACAAAAAGCAACAATTGAATCTGGTCAGGAGATTCCTTACCAAACGCGAAGTGATGATGGTATTACGATTCAGTTTAAAGAAGCAGTATTGAAGTTAGATGTCACTCCTCAAATTACACCGGACAATCGGGTGATTATGGATCTTAAAATTAACCAAGATTCTGTGAGTGGCTCTGAAATTATTTCGAATGAGAGTGCAGTGCCAATTATTGATACAACAGAGTTAAATACTAAAGTGTTAGTTGGTGATGGGCAGACTATCGTGCTCGGTGGTATCTTTCAACAATCGACCGTTGATGGTGTAACTAAAGTTCCATTCTTTGGTGACATCCCATTCCTAGGCCGATTATTTCGCCAAAATATAGAAAGTTCGGAGAAACAAGAACTGCTTATTTTCATCACGCCGAGAATTTTGTCTGATACCTTAGTTGACTAATGTCCCTGCCTCGAAAAATTGTACTTGTTGGCCCCATGGGGGCTGGCAAGTCCACTATTGGTCGTCTTGTTGCTAAGCAACTCAATTTACCCTTCAAAGATAGTGATCACGTTATTGAAGAGCGTTGCGGAGCAGATATCCCTTGGATTTTTGATGTTGAAGGCGAGGCCGGTTTTCGGGCTCGTGAAACAGCAGTACTCGGCGAGTTGATGTCTGAAGATGCTTTGGTTTTGGCAACGGGTGGCGGGATCATTTTAAGTCAAGAAAACCGACAACTGCTTGCGCAGGCAGATGATGTGATTTATTTATGTGCCGATGTGGATCATCTACTTCGGCGTACAGAAAAAGATAAAAAAAGACCCTTGTTACAAGTATCTGATCCACGCCAAAAAATTATAGAACTCTTGAACCAAAGAGACCCTCTTTATCGTGAAGTGGCAACACGAATCGTAACTACTGACACGCGCAGTCCTAAGTGGGTTGCCAAAGAAATAACAAAAGTATTGATGCCTTTATGAGTGTAAAAGAATTAACGGTTAGTCTCCCTGATGATAGAAGTTATCCGATCTTTGTCGGGGTAGGCCTTATTAATGATAGTGAATATTTTGCTCCCTACATTTCTGGCCGCCAGATTTGTATTGTCACTAATGAGACTATTGCGCCCTTATATCTGTCAGTATTGAAGGAAATGCTGTCTTTTGCTTACCAGGTCGATACGGTTATTTTGCCTGATGGTGAGCAGTATAAAACCCAAGAAAGTATGATGCTTATTTATAACTGTTTACTTGAGAAAAGGCATAATCGTACGACAACGTTAATTGCCCTGGGTGGTGGGGTTGTGGGTGATATGACGGGATTTGCCGCAGCTACTTATCAACGAGGTGTTAATTTTATACAGGTGCCTACAACTTTGTTGTCACAAGTTGACTCTTCGGTTGGTGGTAAAACAGGGGTGAATCATCCCTTAGGCAAAAATATGATAGGGGCTTTCCATCAGCCTCAGGCCGTCATTATTGATATTGATGTATTAAAAACCTTGCCAAAGCGCGAATTCTCTGCGGGGATGGCCGAGGTCATTAAATACGGTTTAATCAATGATCTTGAATTTTATGCTTGGCTCGAGGCTAATATGGCAGACCTTATGAGTCTGAGTGCGGGAGTATTGAGTGAGGCAATCATTCGCTCCTGTCAAAATAAGGCTGATGTTGTTAGTCAGGACGAAAAAGAAAGTGGTATTAGAGCTATTTTAAATCTCGGGCATACTTTTGGTCATGCTATTGAGTCTGCTCAGGGTTATGGTAACTGGCTTCATGGCGAAGCTGTTGCTATGGGGATGGTCTTGGCCTTGGAGCTATCGCATCGGTTAAATTGGATTGGCAAGCAAGACGTAGAGCGTTTGGTTACTTTGTTAAAAAGTGTAAGTCTGCCTTGTTCTGTTCCAAAGACGATGTCAAATGAGCAGTTTTTGGATTTAATGGCGGTAGATAAAAAAGTAATCGATGGCAGTTTGCGTTTAGTTCTGCTGAAAGCAATAGGTCAGGCTATTGTGACTTCAGAGCTTAGTCAATCTGATATTGTCAGTGCTATAGATGCCTGTCGCTAGCTCCGATTTTCAATATTTTGTGTCCACAGCCTGTATGGTGCTGAATATCTACAAGTAATATTTGTACTGACTTGATTTGCGGCTTTTAAAGCGTTAGCCTCACGGTATCCAGCCCCTAGATAAATCGGGCTACATGAATAGGGTGAGTATATGTCTTATGATATTGATTCGGATGCACCTGTGAATACAAAGAATAAAGTATCGTCTTCTCATTCAAGTAGCGCTTTATCGCTCCATTCTGAGCAAACATCTCCTTCTCCTTTTTCTAGTCTTATGAATCATCTATTTTTTAATGGTGCGGATAGACGAGTTTTGTTGGATGAAGTAGTCCATCTTTGTCAGTTTGGTAATAATTTAGTGGCCGTTATCGGTGATAAGGGTGTTGGTAAAACGGCTTTTTTATATCAGGCGCGTTACGAATTAGCGGAGACTGCTTTTTGTTGCTTTATTCAAGGCGCGGAGGAAGTGACCCCGGAAGCACTATTCTCGCAAATTGTTTCTCAACTAGAATTGCCTGTTAGTACCGTTTCTTCAGCAGGTGAAATGATTGCAACGTTAAGGCATGCAATGTCAGAAGGACAAATGCATCGTGTTGTGGTTATCATCGATGATGCTCACGCGCTTAGTGACGGTATTTTATCTGCTTTGATCAGTTTGTTGCAGGGACATCAAGGACAACACTTACACATATTAATGAGCGGCGAGAAAGCCCTGGTTAATCGTCTCGATCATTTTGAAATGGTTGATGTGCTGGTTTACGACGTCACAGTAAACCCATTTACTTTGCAAGAGACGAAAGAGTATTTGGATTTCAAAATCAGATCTGCGGGCTATGCGGATGAATATCTTATCGATGATGAAGACGCTGAATCCATATGGAAAGATAGCGGAGGTTGTGTTGTTGAAATTAATCAGATAGCTGAACGTTATTTGTTTAATCAAGATTTAGGTGTGGATGACGAAGAGGGGCCTGCTTCTGGTTTACCTTTTTTGCATATGGCCGCCTTGGTCGTTTTGTTAGCCGCCTTAATTTTGGCCTTAATTTATTTAGGTGATGACAGTTCTGGCGCAGGAAATACCTCTCAAGATGCCAATGCTGGTGGAGAGCTTATACAATTACCTCTTCAGACCAATAATCCAGAGCAGCTTGATACTGTAGTTCCTAAGCAAGATCTGGGGCAAAAACAGCCTGTCGAAAATGCTTCTGTGCCCGCTCAGCCAACTATTTCCCCAAAATCTGAAAATGGTGAGTCTCAGTTAGAGATAAATGCTAAACAAGTCGAAGCCGAATCTTTAACGCTACCCTCTGAGAATACGTCTACAGTGGCCAAGTCAGAAAATCTTAAACCTGAAAATTCTAAGTCAGTTAGTCAAAAAGCTGCTGAGTCCAGCTCTTCTGTAGCGCCTCCTTCTACCACAGCACCTGTTACTTCTGCCCCTCCTGTCAAATCAACTAATGTGGGACCTCAAAAGAAAGAGGCGCTACAGTCAGATTTGAAACAAGAGTTACAGAAAGAAGCTAGAGCTCTGCAAGGGGCTAGCGATAAAAAAACGACTTCCGCAGCAGTCGAGTTAACGAGTGATGAAAAATGGTTAATGTCTTTAAATGATAAGCACTATGTTCTACAGGTGATTGCTGCGGGACAAAAAAGCAGTGTCGAGAAATTTATTAATTCACAGCCAAATAAAAGCGAATTACGTATGATCGCTGTAGAGCGGGCTAATAAGCCTTGGTATGTCGTTATTGTTGGCAGCTATGTTGACAGTGATGAGGCGCGTAGAGCAATACAATCTTTGCCCCAGGCTCAGGTGAATGGCGGCCCATGGCCTCGACAGGTTTCAGGCTTAAAGCGGGAAATCGACGATTTTAGAGGCAAATAGCCGCTTTTTGATGAAAATAACTTTTTTTATAGCCATTTGTTGATAAATTATTATTAACAGGTTAACATCTACCAATCAAAAAAAGCCCCTCTGACTAGGGGCTTTTTTGTCTGGGCAACAAAATTTGCATATCTGTTTTACCTATTGTGAATCCTATGTCGCATATGCAATACCTGTTGGCTCTACTGCAAAAATCTGCTAATCATTAAATGGTTCTGCTTAGCTTGGTTGGTGTTACTGCTTCGGCACACTAAATTGAATTAAGTAGCGATCCACCGATACCCATAAAATACTGTATCCACAGAACAATAAGGGTCAATATCTGAAGCGCGCTTCAGGTAGTCGTTTGGTTCGGGCACTGAAATGTCGGCTGTATTATTTGAGATTTTTATCTTTGGTGATCAGCATAACTTGATTACTCAACATGAGAGAGACCACTTATGAAACAAGGCCTCTATGATTTAGACGAATTTAAAGATAACTGTGGCTTTGGTTTGATTGCCCACATCAAAGGTAAGGCAAGCCACAATATACTTGAAAAAGCGATTGAGTCCCTTGCGTGCATGACCCATAGGGGTGGGATTGCTGCTGACGGTAAAACGGGCGATGGTTGTGGTTTATTGCTACAAAAGCCAGACCGTTTTTTTCGAGATTTGATTCAGTCTGACTATGGCGTTGAGTTAGCGCCAGGCTATGCAGTTGGTTCTATTATGTTGGGGCATAACCAGAGAGATGTCTCAAAAGCTCAAGCAATCTTTGAACAGTCGATGAAAAAAGAAGGCTTGGATGTAGTTGCTTGGCGCAATGTGCCAACGAATAGTGATTGTCTGGGTCCTATTGCCTTAAGAACCATGCCACAGTTCAAGCAGGTTTTTATTAATCAGCCAGATTACCTATCTGAAGTTGAATTTAATGCGAAATTGCTCATTGCCCGAAGAGACGCCAATAAACAATTGCGTAATGACGATTTGTTTTATGTTGCCAGCCTTAGTCCACGCATTATCTCCTACAAGGGCTTGATGATGCCGGTGGATTTGCCGACATTTTTCCCCGACTTGGCGAACCCTAAAGTCGAAACAGCCATTTGTGTTTTCCATCAACGTTTTTCAACGAATACTATGCCCCGCTGGCCACTAGCACAACCGTTTCGCATGCTTGCGCACAATGGGGAAATTAATACCATTACGGGTAACCGAAATTGGGCGACAGCGCGCATGTCTAAGTTCGTGTGTGATTTATTGCCAAACCCTTCAGCCTTGGCGCCCATGGTGAATCGCTCTGGTTCAGACTCATCCAGTTTAGACAATATGCTTGAGTTACTGCAGGTGGGAGGGATGGATTTGCACCGGGCTATTCGTATGTTGGTGCCACCTGCTTGGCAAAATACAACGTCGATGGATGAAGATTTACGTGCTTTTTACGACTACAACTCTATGCACATTGAACCATGGGATGGCCCTGCGGGCTTGGTGATTACTGATGGGCGTTACGCCGTATGTACATTGGATCGCAATGGTCTGCGTCCTTCGCGTTGGGTTATCACCAAAGATGATGTTATTACGGTTGCATCTGAAATCGGTGTTCACGACTATAAAACGGAAGATGTTGTCTCCAAGGGGCGATTAGGGCCTGGGCAGATTCTTTCAGTGGATACAGAAACAGGGCAGCTTTTCCATACAGATGATATTGATGAGCAGCTAAAATCGGCTAAACCTTATCGCCAATGGATGAAGGATCACTCCAAACCGCTGGAGCTCGATGATGAGACTGTCAATGGTATCGAGGGAGAAGAGTTGGATTTTTATATGAAGCTCTTTCAGGTTTCTAATGAAGAGCGCATCCAAGTTCTGCGCCCTATGGCTGAGGGGGGGCAAGAGGCTGTCGGTTCAATGGGGGACGATACGCCGATGGCCGTTTTGTCTCGCCAGCAACGCCCTCTTTATGATTATTTTCGCCAACAATTCGCACAGGTAACCAACCCGCCGATCGATCCCTTGCGTGAAGCGATCGTTATGTCCTTGGCCACTTGTCTGGGGCGCGAGCTTTCGGTGTATAGCGAAACCCCCGAACACGCTAATCGCCTGATGTTGAAGACCCCAGTGCTTTCGCCGCAGGCCTTTAGCGCACTCACTGGCGAAAATACGCGCTATCCTTTCCGCAGTCTCAGTCTACTCTACCGGCCAAAAGCGCTGTCCTTGGAGGAAGCGATTACCCGACTTGTCGATACCGCTATTTCGGCAGTCAAGGCAGGGACGGTATTAATTGTATTGACAGATAAAAATATATCGAAAGGTCAATTGCCTATTGCGGCCTTGCTGGCGGTAGGCGCAATACACCATCGTTTGGTGGAAGAAAGCTTGCGCTGTGAATGTAATATCATTGTGGAAACGGCTTCTGCTCGAGACCCTCATCAGGTCGCAAGCTTAATAGGCTTTGGTGCTACAGCGGTTTATCCTTATCTTGCTTATAGTGTGATTAGCGACATGATTGCCACTGGTGAAGTCGTTATGGACGCCTCCATGGCAGCTGAGCAATATATTAAGGGCATGAACAAAGGCCTGCTAAAAATTCTGTCTAAAATGGGCATATCGACGATTGCCTCATATCGAGGAGCGCAATTGTTCGAGGCGGTTGGCTTAGATAAGCGCGTTATCGACTTATGCTTTCCTGGAACCGCTAGCCGTATTCAGGGAGCTAATTTTAAAGACTTGGAAGAAGATCAAAAAATATTGATTAAAGATGCGTGGAAAAAGCGCAAGCCTATTTCTCCAGGTGGCATTCTTAAATATGTGCATGGTCAGGAGTATCACGCCTATAACCCCGATGTCATTCAGGGGATGCACAAAGCTGTTCGCAGTGGTGATTTTAACGACTGGCTCAATGTTGCTGAGCTCATTAATAACCGACCCATTAGTACGTTGCGAGACTTGTTACAGTTACGTGATGACGTTGCTCCTATTTCTCTTAATGAAGTTGAGCCTATTGAGTCGATTCTCAAGCGCTTTGACTCGGCCGGAATGTCATTGGGTGCATTGTCGCCAGAGGCGCACGAAGCTTTAGCTGAGGCAATGAATCGCTTAGGCGGTCGTTCCAATAGTGGCGAAGGGGGCGAGGATCCCGAGCGCTATGGCACGGTTCGATCTTCGAAAATTAAACAGGTGGCTTCGGGTCGCTTTGGCGTGACGCCTCACTATTTGGTTAATGCGGAAGTATTGCAAATCAAAGTGGCCCAAGGCGCCAAGCCGGGTGAAGGTGGCCAATTGCCAGGCGGTAAGGTGAATGAGTTGATTGCTCGCTTACGCTATTCCGTGCCAGGCGTCACCTTAATTTCTCCACCACCCCACCATGACATCTACTCTATCGAAGATCTGTCGCAGCTGATCTTTGATTTAAAACAAGTTAATCCCGATGCCTTGGTTTCGGTGAAGTTAGTGTCGCGCCCTGGTGTAGGGACTATTGCTGCTGGTGTGGCAAAGGCCTACGCCGATTTAATTACCATTTCCGGTTATGATGGTGGAACGGCAGCCAGTCCTTTGACCTCCATCCGCTATGCTGGCTCTCCTTGGGAATTGGGCTTGAGTGAAACCCATCAAACCCTACGTGCTAACGATTTGCGCTATAAGGTGCGCGTGCAAACCGATGGCGGTTTAAAAACGGGATTGGATGTCGTCAAGGCGGCCATACTGGGTGCTGAGAGCTTTGGCTTTGGTACGGGACCGATGGTTGTTTTAGGTTGTAAGTACTTGCGTATCTGTCATCTTAATAACTGCGCTACCGGCGTGGCAACACAGCGCGAAGATCTACGTAAAGAACATTATGTCGGTACCGTTGAAATGGCGATGAACTTCTTTCGCTTTGTCGCAGAAGAAACGCGGCAATGGATGGCCAGCCTGGGTGTGCGTTCGATGGAAGAGCTTATTGGACGTGTGGATTTGCTGGAGTGTATACAGGGTGAAACAGCCAAGCATGGGCGTTTAGATTTGAAACCCATTGTGCATACGGATTCATTGCTAGCTTCTAAACCACAGTATTGCAGTGTCGAAAAAAATAAACCCTATGACCGTGGTCTCAAAGCGGAGCAAATGGTTGCCGATATTTTGCCTGCGATCGAAGCTCAATCCGGTGGTGAGTTCTCTTACGATATTAATAATTGTGACCGTTCCATTGGTGCTCGCTTGTCGGGTGAAATTGCTAAACGTTATGGCAATCAGGGCATGGCCAACCATCCGATTACAGTTCAACTGACGGGTATCGCTGGTCAAAGCCTCGGTGTGTGGAATGCCGGTGGTTTATACCTTTATCTTGAAGGTGATGCGAACGACTATGTTGGTAAAGGCATGGCCGGAGGCAAGATCGTGTTAAGGCCGCCAAAAAATTCAGGCTTTGCCAGCCAGGATACTAGCATTATGGGTAATACTTGCTTGTATGGTGCGACAGGTGGGCAGTTGTTTGCTGCTGGTCGAGCAGGCGAACGCTGTGCTGTGAGAAACTCAGGCGCCCATGTGGTTGTTGAGGGGGCGGGTGACCATTGTTGTGAGTACATGACTGGCGGAATGGTTGCTGTTCTGGGGCAAGTCGGTGTCAATTTTGGCGCAGGGATGACCGGTGGCTTTGCTTATGTTTATGATCAGGAAGCAACATTTGAGAAGAAATATAACGATGAATTAATCGATTTACATCGAATGGATCGTCGTCCTGACCACGTTAACTACTTGCGTGGAGTGATCGAAGAGTTTGTGGTCGAGACGCAGAGTCAATGGGGACAGCAATTATTAGATAACTTCGATGAAGTCGTGAAGCAGTTCTGGTTGGTTAAGCCAAAAACAGCATCTATTGATCAGTTGTTGGATGATATTAAGCCGATACAAGAAGTGGCTTAAGGGTCCCCTAAAATGATTAAAAGTACATTATAGAGGTACATTATTATGGCAAAGCGTTTAGATAATGCATTTCAGTTTTTGGATGTTGGTCGCCAAGATCCGGAAAAAAAAGATATGGAGTCACGTACCCAGCAGTTTGTGGAAATTTATAATCCATTTACGAAAGAAGAAGTGAAAGATCAGAGCCATCGGTGTTTAGATTGTGGTAACCCTTACTGTGAATGGAAATGTCCCGTACACAATTTAATTCCCAATTGGCTTAAATTAATTTCTGAAGGCAATGTTTTTGAAGCGGCAGAACTCAGCCATCAAACTAATTCATTGCCTGAAGTTTGTGGTCGCGTCTGTCCTCAAGATCGCTTATGTGAAGGTGCATGTACGTTAAGTGATGGCTTTGGTGCGGTTACCATTGGTAACGCTGAAAAATATATTACGGATACGGCTTTTGCTATGGGTTGGAAGCCTGATATG
>JBNKUQ010000039.1:27404-27676 GCA_050298695.1 Cellvibrionaceae bacterium | reverse complement strand
CAAAGTACTCACTCATAGCCTCTACACTTGCTTGCGGAACCAGATCAAAGAAAATAATATAAGGACCGGCCATCTCAATACCACTAAAATATAACTTGTGAATATTATCTGCCAAAGTAAATGACATTTTACTATTCAACTCACTAACGCTTAATAGATCACTGCGATAATAATAATTAGCAATATGGGATAAAGGCTTTTCAGCTTCTTTTTCAACCAAAACCAATGCCTCACTTTGAGTCAATTCTCCACTTTGAACCTGACTAGATAAG
>JBNKUQ010000039.1:0-27394 GCA_050298695.1 Cellvibrionaceae bacterium | reverse complement strand
AAGGAACGTACGTACTCTTCTATACATGTTACCGAGGGATCATTTGAAAATTTTTCATACAGCTCTCTATGTTTAGGGGCCTTCAATAATGATAGCTTAGGTAAAGACAACAATTCTTTTTTTGCTATAAACATGAGCGTATCATGCCGAATAGAAGAAGTATTAACCTTACCCTTACCATCGGGCTTATGCACCTTATAGCCAACAGAACATACGGCAGTTATAGAAAAACCATCGACCACTTTATTAGCCGTACATCTAACAATCGACTTATCCATATAACTCAGGTAAGAAGGGATATACAACTTAAAAAAACCATCAAAATCTTCTTGTTGTGACTTACTGATTTTAGTAACCAGTGAAAACTCACTATCTGTAAAAAACTGAACAAATGACTTTTTGATTTTAATAAAATGTTTAAATACTAAATTCCAAACACCGACCATGAAAATAAAGAAGCCTATTCCAATAAATAAAAGCCCTACTTCAGGACTCTCCCTAACCTTCATTAAACCGAACACAAGAAAAGTGACAAAGATAACGAAACAACTAATAAAGAACATATCAAACTACCTTAAATGGTAACCGCAACAATGGCAGCAAGTAATGCTAAAATATTCATATTCAGCAGATACTAATTACATACCGTAATAATCTACACCTTGATCATAGTGCAACATCACTATCTAAGTCATGGCCCACGACTCGATCCAATCTCCAGTGAATTCTTTTGCAAACTCATCACTAATCATAAGAGAAGATTTTACCTTTTACGCTTACGCCCCCGATAGCTATATACTGCACCGGTCAATGCACCAAACAAATGAGCCTCAAAGCTAATATAAGACTTGGTTGGCAATACTTCCCAAATCATGCCTCCATACAGCGGGTATGGATATAGGAAGTATAAAGCACTTCTTTGCCCAATTAGCCCTGTATACTACCCGAAATTCCCGACCTCGTTTACCGCCTAAGCCCCTATTTTCGTCGTCGAACCACAGCAGATCGATCCTGATTGGCTCAGCCTGATCAAAAGACGCCCACTGAAAAACGAGAGAGATGGAAACCGCCCCACCCGCTCACTGTGAAAGCTAGCAGTGTATGGAAATGCGGTCTGGGGCATCAGTCAAACTAAATCAAGTGATCCAGCTCGCCGCCGGTGGTGAATTCGCGTTGACTCGGCGCAGCGACGGATCGGTCTGGCAGTGGGGGGATGTCAGCGCCGGCCAGGATGGCGGATCTGGGGCTCTTACCCGGCCCGCTCGATGATCGCGTCCTTGATAATTTCCCCAATGCGTTGTTGGTTGCCGCCGGTGATAAGCATGCCCTTGCCTTGGAAGTTGACGGTTGCGATGTTAGCACACCGGGTGGCGCCGCGTTTGGCAGCCGTGTCTATGACTGGAGTGGCTGTGATCAAGACGCAGGCGTGGAGGGTTGCTTCATCCAGAGTATGGATGGGCCACGTGAGATCACAGTAACCTTCGGTGACTCGACAACGCCCGTGCCATGATATGCACGGTATCGGCCTTTATTCTTTGACAATGGAGGATACTATCGAAATTAGCCCACATCACGTTATGCATTTTAGGTGTTCAAATCGGACGATCTGCGTATCCTATGTTTTTTAAATTTTGAAGAGCCAAGGCATCGATGAACGAATTTGAAGAGCTGATCTCCCGTTACAACCAGTGTTTTTATGAACATGATCTTGAAGGATTGCGTGAGCTTTATGTTCCCGATGGTGAGGTGCTCTATTTTGATAACCACGCCAACTGTGACTCAATAAACTTGGAAACACATCTCCAAAACGTCGCAAACTTCTTCCGCTTCGGAAACGTTGTGCCTCTCGTTTCCGAAGATCTACGGGTTTTTCTCCAAGGAGAAGCCGGATGCTTGGTAGTAAAGTTTCGCTACCAAAATAATCCAATACCGGCAGTTCGGGCATCATTCTTTGTGGAACGACATCAAGGTGTGTGGAAAATCCGTCATATCCACTTTTCTCAAGACCCAAATGAAAAAAGCAAATTGTAATTATTTTATGTTTATCAATGGGTTAACTTATTTGGATCGATGAGGCAATTTCTCTTCCCGACGTTCTGTTAAACTTAGCAACCGCCCTCTGGGTAATGGCATTATCTTATCCGCTAATATTTTTCGCCCTAAAAAGGAAGGCAAGTTCCCAGTTATAATGGCAATCAGGCCTTATGGTAAAGACCTACCTCACATTGAAGAGCACGAACCGATGCGCCAATGTTGTGCTTTTTCATCCGAGGCTTTCCATATAAGGCCGCATGATATTGGCTACACGAAACAGCTTGGCATAGCGCCAAAGCTCATCCATTGTGACACGCTTGCTAGACCACGCTCTGATATCGATCGATTTTCTATTGGTGTCCGTTACTACTTTGGGAAATAAGGCTTAATTACTGCGGTGTCCGGCTTTAAGTTGTAGGAATTGTCTGGGAGTAATGCCGTAGTATTTTCGAAATTCACGGGAAAAATGGCTTTGATTGGCAAAGCCACAGGCGGCACTTGTCGCCAGTTGTGATAGACCTGTTAAAAGTAATTCCCTTGCTCTATGGATTCGTATATTCATTACCTGTTGATGTGGTGTTAATCCCACGCTGGCTTTAAACATTCGGCTAAAGTGAAATGGGCTCAGGTTGGCGATTTGAGCAAGGTGTTCGATGGTGATGTGTCGATCTATATTGGCATCTATATAGTCGATTACATTTGCTATGGTGGTTTTTGTCAAACCGCCACGGTATGTATTTTGAGTAATTGGCTTTATCGCGTGGCCTGTTAACAATCCTCCCAATATTTCCCATACTGCTTCCTGAAGTAGCAAGTGCTGTTCAGTCGTAGTCCAGCTTTTTGATAGCAATGACTGTAATTGCTTCAATAGTAATGGATCCTGAAAAAAAGTCTTGTCCGGAAGTTCGACTAATCGCGGGTCGATATCAAATGCTTGCAGCGCAAAATGCTTAAAGATGGCGTCTGTAAAGTAGATATGCATAAAACGCAGAGGTTCTCCTACATGCCAATCCGATTCCTGGGCGGCAGGTAAGATACACAATCTATTCGGTGCACCTGTGTCGGCAAAAGGCTGGTCTGTGCGACGAGTCGTGTGTCCCCCCTCAAGATAAAGGCTAAGTGTATGATGGTTTGTATGCTGGTACTTCACTTGATCATGTTGATTTGACCATAGCGCCAGCCCAAAATGCTGGTTCAGATCACACACGCACTCGGCTTTCGCTTTTGAGCGATAGAGGGTGCTTTTTACGGTGATAGTTTGCATGTGACGATTGTAGGACGTAAATGCTATTTCAGGCAATTATGACCAGATGAAAAGCGCAAGATCGTGCAAATATCTGCGGGAAATCTACGATAGCCTATAGAGACTGACAGACTTGTGGTGATTTGAATGAATGCGTTTCTCTATATGTTTACAGCGTTAGTATGGGGGACTACCTGGATTGCGATTTACTGGCAGGGAGGTGATGTTCCTGTATTGATTTCGATTTTTTATCGATTTTGTTTGGCCAGTATCTTATTTCTTCCTTTGTTGTTTTTCTTTGGCAGGTTACAGCCAACCCGATTGCGGGACCATGCGTTCTTTGTATTGCAGGGGTTATGTTTATTTTCATTGAATTTTATCTGCTTTTATACAGCTAGCCACAGTATTATCAGTGGATTGATCTCCGTTATTTTTGCTGCCGCAACATTGTTTAATGCGTTCAATCAGTGGTTAATCTGGAGAAAAAAACCGGCAGCTTCTATATATATCGCCTGTGCGTTGGGTGTGGCGGGTTTGCTTATGCTGTTTTGGCGTCAGCTTTCCGAGCAACACAGTATAGAATCATTTTATGGCATTGCTTACGCTTTTGCCGGTACCTATTTGTTTTCACTGGGCAACATGGTTTCCGTCAGAAATAGCGCTCAGGGTATCAAGCCATGGACAAGTAGTGCTTACGGGATGGTCTATGGCACTCTAATACTACTGATTATTATCCAGTTATCGGGTGTGCCCTGGCATTGGGACAGCCGTCCTGTTTATGTGGCCAGCTTGGTGTATTTGGCCATTCCTGGATCGATACTGGGTTTTAGTGCCTATCTCACTTTGGTGGGGCGTATAGGCGCCAGTCAGGCCGCCTATGTAACGGTGTTGTTTCCAGTGATTGCTTTAGCCATATCGACGATAATAGAAGGCTATCACTGGGATTTAATCGCATTAACCGGGCTGGTTTTTGTGATGCTGGGTGTACTCCTGGCCATTAAAGGCGAGCAGTGGCTACAGCGGTTGTTTGTTCGTGTTGCGCGGGTGTAATACCTATTGATCGCTGATCAGTTTTATTCCCATCACTAAAAATATATCCTCTTTATTCTGATGTAGAGAAGTGGTCTTATTGGAATCCTGATATTCAATAGAAGGAGCATTTTTTATGGGTACAAGAGGCACGCTGACATCGACAATGAGCATAAAGTAAAAATAGTATTTGTTAAAATTGTACCCAGTCAATCATTTACGGTAAAAAGCAAGCTTCCTTTGTGTACTATGTGTTTTGAGCACGAAATTTCAGAAAGCGATGTGAAAACTCCCAATGAAATATTATTTAGGGTAAAACCAACTATTGTTCTAGCGAGTTGAATTCGCGAGGTATATTCGTTGGACAATCTGCGCGCTATTTAATTATTACAATACCGATAGTGTTAGTACATATTCTAAAACCGTTCTATAAAAGCGCTGGGTTAATCTCTCCATTAGGCTTGAGTTCAATTAATGGGGTGTATCATAATTTATTTCGCCAATGGGCTCATGCTTAAAAGATATTGGCGATGAGAAACTAAAGTAACATGGCCATATTCTGCGTACGCGAAAGATTTAATTGCAACTATTTTGTCATCTAAAGTGAAATCCAGGATAAAAGATGAGGTGATCTTTTCTATGGTACTGAATGTGATCCAGTAGACATATATGAATAATCACGTTGCTTATTTGCGCGACAGGACTAAAATAAAAGCGATTTTTACGGATAATTTTCGACCAATAAGTTTGATTAAGCTAGGTGCAATCAAACCTCCCGCATGTCATTGTTAATGATGTGGCAATTGAGCTGTTATTATTTTTGGAGAGAATGATGTTTTTTCGCAACAAGTGGGTAGCCTTTTACGTTGTTTTAACGATTTTTTTATCTGCCTGTGGCGGCAGTAGTAGCAATAGCAATGATGATCGTGATAATCCCGGCACTGTCGAGTCAAAGCCTAGCTTTAGCGTATCACCCGCTAACCAAACCGTGACGGCCTCTAGCACAGCTTCTTTTAGTGTGACAGCGAGTGCGAATCCTGTACCCACGATTCAATGGCAAGTGAGTACCGATGGTGGTAACAGTTTTAATGACATCAATACAGCGACGTCAACGACTTACACAACAGAAGCAACTACTGTTGCCATGAATAACTGGCAGTATCGTGCAGTGGCTAGCAATAATATTGGCAGCACGAGTTCCACGGCGGCAACATTAACAGTACAAGCCGAAGAGCAGTTACCAACAATCACTACCTCGCCAACGGATCAGTCCATTACCGAACCCAACAGCGCCACTTTTAGCGCTGTGGTTACGGGAACACCGGCACCCAGGTTGCAATGGCAAGTGAGCACCGATGGCGGCAACCGTTTTAGTAACGTCAGTACAGGGACTGGAGCCACCACCGAGAGTTACACAACAGAAGCCACCACAGCTACCATGAATAATTGGCAATACCGAATCGTTGCCACCAACAGTGCTGGCAGCACAAATTCTACAGCGGCAACCTTAAACGTTTCTCAACAGGCGGCAGGACTCATTTTTGAAGACAACTTCGATGATCAGCCTGATTTCACCAGCTCACAATCATTATCTGATATTGGTGTGACTAAGTGGACGGCACATAGAAATAGTGGCGATGGAAATGGGCCTCACTATACACCGGCCAAAGGCTTTCCCAACGGTCATGATGCCTTTGAAATTACTGGTGATGACCCCAATCAAGTGCGCGGTAGAACCGGCAAGGCGTTTGTGGCATATCGAGAGTCTTACTCGTTGCCAATCAGTGGTGGTACGGGCTGGAACTCCGACGGTATTCTCGAAGTGGATTTAGATCGAGATTACAACGAACTCTTCGTAAGATTCTACATAAAATTCCAGCCTGGCTGGAGCCTCGGGGGGCAGTCAAAGCTGTTTAGAGTGCGCCATTTTGATGGTGGAACACGCTTCAAATTTTTCAGCAGTGGAAATTCTAGCCCAATGGTTCTTTTTGATTATGCACGTAACCAGTATGGCCTGCGTAATTTCTTGGCATTCAGAGCCGATCCACAGGAGTCAAATTTCTTCTTTGAAGAAGTGGGAACGATTCCCAATATGCCGCGACAAGTTTTGCTCGGTGATGTCAGTCTCAACTTCCAAAACAACATTCGAGACCTTAATGGCGATGGGAACGAGGATAACCCCGTCACCCTTATTGATCGATTAACCGGGGAGGTGCTAGATAGCTACAACTTTGTTGATCATAACCAAGTGTATGGCAGCGAATGGAATAAGATAGAGTTCTATTTCAAAATGAACTCGGCCCCAGGCGTTGAAGATGGTGTCACCATGCAATGGATCAACGATCAACTGGTGTTTAAAAATGTCACCATCCCCTTCTTAGGCTCAGCCAGCCCTGGCAATATCGGTTGGAACGTTGTCTCGCTAGGCGGGAACGACCACTGGAACCCACAACCGAATGAAAATGGATACGAAGAATGGTATTCAATTGATGATGTCGAGGTTTGGGATCGTTTGCCAGAGGATAAGCAGGGAGCACTTTAAGCGGTTTTATACGGTTTTTTGATTGCCCTGATAAAAATTACCAATGATTTGCGCTGGATGAATTCCGGACCCTGGCCGGTTTGGGTGGGATTTCATTACTGGCGCTGCAATCAGGTTCATCAATCATACCCGGCAACGTCAACCCATTATTGATATCGCCGTCGAACAAACCGATTTATTACACGAAGAACCGGAAGACTTGCTGGATCCGAAAAAATTGATTTAACGGGATTCCTACACGAACAAAATATTTTGTTAATCGCACTCAAGGTTTTACGATGACACACCTACAGACATATATGGTCAGCCCATCAATTAGAGCAATAAACTATCCCGACACAAGCAGACGGGATAGTTTATTTTTGACCTTTAATTATTACCGTTAAAATCTATAACCGACCGATATGGTATAGACTATCGGGTCAATCTCTACATCCGCAGTAATTTTATTTCCATTATCAAAAACAATCTCTGCTTCCGTATTAATATCTATCCAGCGAACAGAAGCATTAACTAACCAATTATTATTAATTTCATAATCCAGACCCACTTGCAACGCTAGCCCCCATGAGTCTTCAAGCTCTACATCCCCGCCAGTTAGACCAAGTCCAGAAAGCGTGCTGTCTGCTTCATTCGTTAGTTTTTCATCAAAGAATACGGTGTAATTAATCCCTGCACCCAGATAAGGCTTCAGGCTATTACTCGTGTCAAAATAATAAATGGCACTTAATGTGGGGGGCAATTGTTTTACCTCAGCAATATCAAGACCCGCTAGTTCCCCACTACCACTGGCGGTATGTTTAAATGGTGTTGCGGCCAATAACTCTACGGCCCAATTATTGTCAATAACGTAACTAACGGTAAGGCCCAGTTGCGTATCGTCATCAACATTAAGTTTGCTGGATCCACCCGATAGACTAAGTGTGCTTCCATTGAGTTCAACAAAGCCACTGTCTTCTTGTGGCGAAACAGTGGTAACGCCTGCACGCACAATAATATCGCTATTATTGTACGCATGACTGATTGAAGAACCAAAAAGAGTTGATGCGACGATGACTATTCCCAGCGATTGTTGTAATTTCATAAATACTTCTCCAGTCAATGAATCTTTAAAAGAGATGGTATTTAAGTTTTTTTTCATCTATAGAATATTGATTTAGATTAAGAATGGTTCCTCTTATTATCTTTAAATATTATAGCTGTATAACTATTCAATATATCGCTAACGATGGTAAGAAAAAGGGGCGACTTGATCGTCTATTTTTTCGATTTAATAAGGATTTCAAGATTGGTTGTGCCGGGGTATCCACATCATATCACTCAACGCGGCAACCCTCGGATGAGAACCTTTTTTTCATCGGAAGATTAGCAATACGATGATGCGATTACGATAGTTGAGCCCATGTTAAATCGAATGAGTCACTGGAAGGCCTTTTATGAAAGCGACCAAACGCTCGCGATGGCAATCTTCGCAGCGAACCCATGGCTGTCTTGAGGCTACCAGACGTCTGGGGCCACCGACCCCAATACGCTGTCCAGTTCACTCACACCCAGCATCAGCAAAATCTGTTTTTGTGACGCTTCCAGGATACTGCGCCGCTCCACTTCATGAGGAATACTCTTGGCAATCGCCACCGCGCCCACCAGCGATGCCAAAATAGCGCGCGATTTTTCGGCAATGGTCTCCCTGTCGGGTTCGAAAGGCAGCTTCTTGAGTCGGCTCAGCGCAGTGATGCGGGTCTCCAGCATCCGCTTGATATTATGATAGGAAGCCTCAAACAGCTTTTTGATCTCCGCATTTTCATTGCCGATTTCATTAAACAACACCGTCTCAGGACCCGGCTTACTCTTCTTCTCCAGCTCTTGCAGATTCCAGTAATTACTCACCAGGGCCATCAAATGTTTTACCGATAGCGGCCCCTTCACCAACCGTGCGGCACGACTGCCCCTAAGGGTTTCCAGAAATGACTCGCTGTAAAGCGCTTCCTTCGACTCAAAGTGGGCATAAAACGCTCCATGGGTCATCTTGGCGAGTTTCATAATCTGGCTGATAGATACCTTGTTAAAGCCATAGCGGCAAAACAGCTCGGTGGCGGACTTCAAAATACGGTCTTTTGACCTTGCTTTGTGATCTACAGAATAAGGCATTTCTTCCCCCCCCACCAACAACCTGGGCATAATATTATCTTGATCATATATAACTGAGTGCTAGGGTTTCTATAATTAGCGTAGATTGCGGAGAAACCATGAGTTCACAAATCGTCATTACTGGAATGGGCATGATCAGCCCATTGGGTTGCGGCGTCAAGCCGGTATGGAAACGTCTGACGGCCGGTCAGTCGGGCATCGGCCTGATAGACCGGTTTGATACCGATGATTTCCCGATAAAAATAGCCGGACTGGTGCCCAGTATCGAACAGGACACGGAAGCCGGCTTCGATATCGAACCCTTAATCGAGAAAAAAGAGCGTAAGAAGCTCGACCTGTTTACCATCTATGCCATCGCTGCGGCCGAAGAGGCACTGCAGCAGGCCCAGTGGTTTCCCGAAAGCGAGGACGACAAACAGGCGACCGCCACCATCATCGCAACCGGGATTGGCGGCTTCCCCACCATCACCCAGGCACAGAAGACCCTCGACAGCCGAGGCTATAAGCGGCTTTCTCCCTTTACCGTACCGGCCTTCCTGGCGAACCTAGCGGCTGGCAACGTCTCCATTCGCTATGGTTTTAAAGGGCCGTTGGGCTGTCCGGTAACCGCCTGTGCGGCCGGCATCCAGGCTATTGGTGACGGCATGCGAATTATCCGTAATGGCGAGGCTGAGGTCGCCTTGGTGGGGGGCGCCGAGGGCTGTGTCGACCCGCTTGCCCTGGCCGGATTCCATACTTTAAAGGCACTCTCCACCGAGAGTGAACACCCCACTCGCGCCTCGCGCCCCTTTGATCGGGAACGAAACGGCTTCGTCATGGGCGAAGGGGCCGGACTGTTGGTGATTGAGACCCTGGAACATGCTCTCAACCGCGGCGCCAAACCGCTGGCTATCCTCAGCGGTTACGGAACCAGTGCCGATGCCTACCACATCACCTCGGGACCGGAAGATGGTTCCGGTGCCGCTGCGGCAATTCGACGCGCCCTGAAAATGGCTGGTCTGCAACCTAGCGACATCAACTACGTCAATGCCCACGCCACCTCCACGCCGGTGGGCGACAATGCCGAGATCGCATCACTCCGGAACGTGTTTGGCGAGGCGCTGCCACAGATTCCAGTCTCCTCCACCAAGTCGGCCACCGGTCACCTGTTGGGAGCAGCAGGCGGAATCGAAAGCATCTTCACCGCCTTGGCAGTAATCAACGATACTCTACCACCTACCCTCAACCTACAGAGCACAGAGAATTCCATCCAGGACCTGGACTTTGTTCCCAATATAGCGCGTAGCCAAACCACGCAACACGCCCTTTGTAACGGCTTTGGATTCGGCGGGGTAAATGCCGGGCTGATCGTCAGCAAAATCTGAAACTAGCTCCGAGAAATAGGGTGGAGCTATGGCAGCCCCGCCCTTTGTTCGTTTCAGGGCAGTATGCCAATAGTAAAGGGCTCAATGAGCAAGGGAATTGTGGCGCAATTGGGTGATGTGCCTAAAGAGTCAATCTGAATTCAGACAGTCCCCGGAATTTTTGTTCTATTTGCTATTCGACCTTAAAACTTTGAATGCGCATGTCTAATAATTCAAATTTTTTGGACAACTCTTCGATTATGCTATTGACTTCTATGGCATTGCTACAGGTGTCGTCGGCTAACGTTTTTGTTTCTTGGACATTCAGACTTATATCGCCAATAACATTGACCTGGGCGTCTGCGATGGATGTAATATTATGTATCATGTTTTGCACAGTCTGAATTTCGGCGTTAACTTGCGCTACCGATTCATCACTAACATTAACCCGTTTTTCAGTTTCTTCGACCAGAGCTTGACTGGTTTTCATTGATGTTAGCGCTTGTTGACTATTTTCACCAAGACGCTCAATCATCTCTCTGATATTGGCTGTGGACTCTTGGGTTTTTTGTGCCAGTGAACGGACTTCATCCGCAACAACAGCAAACCCCCGCCCTTGTTCGCCAGCCCTTGCCGCTTCAATAGCGGCATTAAGGGCGAGCAAATTGGTTTGTTCGGCAATCCCAGAGATGGTATCGAGAATCGTAAAAATTTCCTGACTTTGTTTATCTAATTTTTCGATAATAGAGAGGTTGGTCGTAAACTCTTCAGTTATTTGTGCAAAAATTTTATTGACTTGCTGTGCTTCTTCTAAGCTTCTTTGTGCATTGTCTACCACATTCTTTATAGAACTATTAGCACCAGTCATACTACTTGCAATGTCCGATGCGGTATTGGTTAGATTGGCTATTGCGGCATTCATTTTGTCCGTTTTTTGATATTGACTCTGAGCGTTAGTATTAGATTTTTTTGCAGTAGCGATGATTTTGTGTGTTGTTTTTAGTGCTTCATTTGAAATGCTCTTGAACTGTAAAAATACACTACTTATTGCTTCTAAATGTTTATCAAATATACGATTAATTTTTCCAAGTTCATCCTGTCTGCTGTCACTGAGACGTTTAGTTAAATCAGATTCTTTATCGATAATAGAAAATATTTCATGTATCACATTAACTCGTTTTTTAACAGAACGGATTACGCTTACAATAATAAAAATTAATATTATCGTTAGCACACTAATTAGGAGAGCAACAATACTGATGTTTCTGATTGCTTGTTGATGCTCATTTTGCGCTTGCTGCTTGATGTCTAACATAATCGAATGGGCAAGCTGGTCAATATCATTGATGCGTTGACTTGCGAGAGAAAACCACTTTCCATTAGCAGGGTCTTTGATTGTGCCTGTATCTGTGTGTTTGGTAAATGTTGTTTGGGCACTTGTAACAGACTGCCAGTGCGGTTGTAATTCCAGTTGACTGAATTTTTTATGTTGTTTTTCAGTTGCTGTGTGCAAAAAATTACGAATATAATTATCTTCACCATCAATATAGAACTTTGTCGTATAGTAACTTTCGGGCATTAACTTGCCGGAAGTAAAAATACCATTTAGTTTTCCGCGTATCTGCCCTGCGCGTTCTTTTACCCACAGCAGTAGCACAATATTATCAAGTTGCAACTTTATTTGTGGTTCTTCAGTATTTACAATGATTGCTTGAATCGCTTCAAGTGCCTTTGTATTAATTTCCGAATAGACTGAAAATGCCTGAGCGTCTTCAGCCAAGCGATCTACTTTATCGCGTGTCTCGACCTTCTTTTTTAGTGATATTTTTAGTGGCTCTAGCGCCTTGATAACCTGCTGATAATCAAGGTTTGGTATTTCATCCGGTTTTAACATGTTAATCGATTGCGCACTGCTATTGGATTGTTGACGCTGCACCTTCATTTTATCGAAAAATTTTTCTCCTTTAGAGCCTAAAAAACCTGCGGTTAAACCACGTTCTATCGCGTGCTGATGAGCAACATTGCTCAGTAAATCTACCAAATAGATTTCATCAATCGTTTTCTTGGCGTTCACAATGTGGGTATGGGAATTTTTTACATGGACAGAAAAACTCAACAACATACCCAGCAGTGGTAATAGTGAGACAAGTAGAATGGCTTTAACAAGTGTCAGGTTGAAATACGGTTTCATCATAATTATCGTCACTTAGAGAAAGTAATGCAGCTTCTTGTATAGCGAAAATAGAGCAACAGTTTGGTTGGCAAGTCTCCACCTCTTTAGTTCGTTGTTCAGTGAAGGCAAATGGAGGACCGTTTAAAAGGTGTGCATATTTTTAATACACCTTGTTTACTATAGAACCTGAAGCGGGGTTTTTCCTAGGGTGTTTTATTATTTTTTGATATAAGTAGAGAAACACTGCTAATTAATTTTAAATTAGCAGTGTTGTTTTTAACGTGTTATGCGTCTTTTCGCCGTCGAACCAGCCCAAATCGATCTTGTTGTGTTCAGCTTGATCAAAAAGCACCTAATGAATACTACGCCAGATGTGAGCCGCCCCACCGGTCCGCGTGGAGCTTGGATACCAGCGCTGTCAGCATGGGGCTCATCACACTGGAATACCGACCCAGTCAATCTTTTGGCATCATTATAAAATTAAGTAAACCATTCTAAACCCCAAAAATAATGTTAATGCAATAAATATTTTTTTTAACAAGACAACCGGCAAGGCATGAGCCAGTCGCACACCATACGGCGTCGTTAAAAAACTCGCTAATGATATAAAGATAACAGCAGGCAAATATATAAAGCCTAAAGAATACCTTTCTAAAGACACCTCAGACCAACCATTGATTAAATAACCAAGTGTGCCTGCGATAGATAACGGAAATGCAATAGCGGCAGAAGTACCGATTGCTTTTTTAAAATCAACATTGTGCCAAATTAAATAAGCCACCGTAATAAATGCTCCGCCCATAGAAACCAAAGCAGCAATCAAACCAGTACCCACACCCACACCAAATAAATTCAACGACCCTGACAAACGTCGTGTTGGTACAGGTTTTTTATTCAAAATCATTTGCAGTGAAACAAATAACATTATGCATAAATAAAGTAACGACAAGTACGCTCCACTCAAATAAGATGTAATGTAAGTTGCCAAAAAAGATCCGACGATAATACCTGGCGCCATATAATGAATCACCGACCAAACAACTGCACCTTTGGCATTATGTGCCCGCAAACTTGAAAACGAAGAGGTAACCATACAGGCAATTGAAGTTCCTAGTGCCATATGAACAACATTATCAACGGGAATACCTTGGTACAAAAACAACGAGGTTAATACAGGCACCAATACACCTCCCCCGCCAACACCCAACAAACCCGCTAGAAAACCTGTAAAAGCACCCAACAGCAAGTATATTGATATCCACCCAATATCTATCATAAACATTCCAACCCTATACCATAAAGTTTGTAGTCCCTATTGAGACTATTTGACGAACTAAAATTTATGGATAGAATACGACTTCAAGTTAGCTTTAAGTCAAGAGCGATATGGCAAACGATACATTGGATATTGGAGAGGTTGTAAAACTCTCTGGCATACCCACCTCAACCCTGCGCTTTTATGAAGAAAAGGGGCTCATTAAATCTGTGGGTAGACATGGATTACGACGATTATTCAATTCAACTATTGTAGAGCGTCTATCCTTAATTACTCTGGCAATACGCGCTGGTTTTTCGCTGGATGATATTGGAAAAATGTTTGCCATTGATGGTCGATTGCAAATTAATAGACAACAACTTGCCAAAAAAGCTGATGAACTTGATAAAAAAATTAGGGAACTTACGGCAATGCGCGATGGGCTTCGTCATGCCGCCAACTGCCCTGCACCCAACCACATGGAGTGCCCCACATTTCAGCGGTTATTACATATTTCAAATAAAGACAAACAAAAACGTTCACGTAAAAAAAGAAAATTTGACGAAAAATAGTGGATTAAAAAAACTTAAAGAAGGTTTTTTAATGGCAGGATGAGTCACTGGACGGCACCAGAAACAGAGACCACAAGCCAAGCGATAAAACGGCATAGCTCTTCAGGCTAGGTATCAACGGTGGCACTCGTTCTGGCAGTAGCTTGCGCTGGCTGGTCGTGTCGATCTTGGGTGATTAGGCCAATGCGGGCGATAAAAATATCAGTAAAACCACGTTTTTACGTTAAGTATTTTTATCGCGATCCTGACCTTTTAATTTTGGACAAAACCCAGCGGGTATTTACGCGATTAATAACAACAGGCTACATTTGCCCAATGACCTGCCACCATATGGGCCCAACAATAAACCACACGAGCAAGTAAAACACGCTCATAATAAAACCATTTTTCAGCCACTCTTGCTGAGTGACATAACCGGCACCAAACATAACTGGTGCAGAACCAATGGCATAAGGTGTTAAACAACCGTAAATATTGGACAGGCAAGCCAGTGTAATCGCCGCCATAAAAGGGTTAACGCCACTGGCAACCAATATCGCCATCGAAACCGCATACAGCGCGCTAATATGGGCAGTGGCACTGGCAAAGAAATAATGAATATAGAAGTAGATAGCCGCTACGATGATATAAGCGAGGTAAGGTGAAAAACCTGAAAGGGCTCCCCCCATCTGGCCGCCAAACCAATCGACTAACCCCAGGGTTTTAAGTTGGGCCGCCATCATAATCAGAATACCAATCCACACCATGGTATCCCAGGCAGATTTTTCTTCCAACGCATCCTGCCATTTAATAACGCGGGTAATCAATAACGCACATACCCCCATGGTAGCCGCCAGGCCGGAACCAATACCAAATAGCTGATTACCAGCTATCCACAGAAATAACAGGCTTACAAAAATCACTGCACTAATAATTTCATTACGGCTGATTGGCCCCATTTCATTGAGTTTTTGTCGTGCGAGATCAACCGCATCCGGTGTTTCGGTGATATCAGGCTTATTGAGATACATCAATAATACCGGCGTTGCCAGCAAACAAATAATACCCGGTACAAATGCGGCAGTGGCCCAGCCCAGCCAGCTGATCTCCACACCCTGATCTCCCGCCAGCTTAACGGCCAAAGGATTGCCTGCCATAGCGGTAATAAACATGGAAGCGGTAATCACATTGCACAAAAAAGCCGACTGAATAAGATAACTTCCGATTTTATGGCGGGAATCATTTTTCGGATGACTATCAAACGCCTCGGAAATAGACCGACTAATGGGCAACATCACACCACCGGCACGGGCAGTAATACTGGGCATAGCAGGAGATAAAATTAAATCGGTAAACGCCATGCCATAACCCAGACCCACGGTACGTTTACCCAGCAACTTTATAAACCACAATGCAATACGACGACCCAAACCGGATTTAATAATACCCTTGGAAATAAAAAAGGCCATTAAAACCAACCACACCAGATTAGTGCCGTTGGAACTGTATAAATCTTTCCAACCAATAACTTCCACCAATACCGCTACTGCGGCACCAGAGAGCGCAATAACCGACATCGGCAACGGCGATAAAATCACCGCAAAAATTGTGGCCGCAAAGATGGCTAGCATATGGATAGCTTTCGGCTCCAAGCCTTCCGGCACCGGTAGATGCCACAGAATAAGCCCCAGAATCACCGGTGCAATCAATTTCGTGATATAGCGAGTATCACTGGTTTCCAGTGTTATCATTATTATCCCCCCTCAAGAAATAGAATTATGCTCACGCATTCATTGTGATCGCTGGAATTTACCGTTATTTGACCAAAATCAATTAAAAGACGCTTTGGCAATAATCTTTATAAAATGGCAAGGACTCTCTTTCCATAAATCTTTATAGTGATCACTCATCACACGAAATAATGACGCACCCGGAAATTAGCATGAATAATTTTACTTACGATATTGCATTTTATGAGTGCCTTGAAGAAGAACAACAACAAATTCAACAGCAGTTGGAAAACTCCCGTTTCTTTTTTACTGAAAAAACCATACAGGAAGAAGGCCACAGCGAACCCTTGGCGCCCCTACTATCCATCCGTACTGTCTCGGTCATCCCCTTATCCTGGGCCACAAAACTGGAAGCCATACTCACCCGCAGTACAGGCTATGACAAAATCAAACACTACCGGGAACAAACCCAAACAACTATCCCCGGCGGTTATTTACCACTATATAGTCAACATGCCGTTGCGGAGCATGCCACTCTCCTAAGCCTGGCACTGTTACGTAAATTACCCCAACAACTTCATGCAATGACAACATTCTCCCGGGATGCACTTACCGGCAGAGAATCCAAAAACAAAACAGCCGCCGTATTGGGCATCGGTAATATTGGTTATGAAATTGTCGGTATGCTAACCGGATTGGGGATGCACTGTATTGGTGTTGACATTGCACCACGTTATAGTGATATTACTTATCAACCTCTGGAACAGGCTGTCAGTCAAGCAGATTTAATTGTCTGCTCAATGAATTTATGTGATTCAACTCAGGGCTTACTGAATCGCGATATCTGGGCAAACGTTAAACCCCGCAGTCTTTTTGTCAATGTATCCCGCGGTGAAATTTCTCCATTTGTAGATTTAAAAGAAGCACTGGACAAGGGGCAACTGGCCGCCATTGGCATGGATGTGTTTAATGAAGAAAGTAATGTGTTTAGTTATCTGCGAGGCACCAATTACCAGATGACACCGGAACTGGAAGCATTTATTACATTAATGAATGACGAGCGGGTATTATTTACACCCCACAATGCGTTTAACACGATGGAAGCCGTTGAACGTAAAAGCCAGCAAACCATACAACAAATACAATCCTGGCAAAGAAAAAGAAAATTTTTATGGCACTGTTAATGAGTGCCATACACTCAAACAGCAAAGTGAAAAATTAAAACAAAAACGGTTATTAACCCGGCAAGAATTTATGCAGGGTAATAATTCGCGCTCAATTAATTCCCCTGCTCTGCCTCTAAATCTTTAGCGAACAATATATAAACCGATGAAGTTGCGCATTTCCACACCCGCACCTTCCACCATGGTCAAGGGAAAATGGCCCGCCACTGTCGCGACACTGGTCATCAAGATGGGACGCAAACGTGCGAATTCGGAATTTACTACAGATGCCTTGCTGCGATGGAAACCACGCATTCACGCTATACGAGTGCAAGTGGCGACGGTAGAAACGGGCAAAATATCGTTAGCCATTGATACTAACTTGACATTTGGACCAATCAGTCCTATATTTGCCAAATGAACGCTGGCAGACCATTACAATTCGACCCCGAGACAGCTCTGGCACAAGCTACCAGATTATTCTGGGAAAAAGGCTTCGAAGGCACCTCAACAGCCGAATTGATGGAAAAAATGAATCTATCCAAAAGCAGTTTGTACCAAACCTTCGGGTCCAAACAAAACTTATTCAACCGCTGTATCGAATACTACGGACAAATGACTCAGGATGCCATGCTTGAAAAATTTGAAAAAGCCGCATCAGGGAAACAGTTTCTTATTGATTTTTTTCATCAAACCCTTCTTGATACTGACGATTACCCTACAGGTTGTTTACTCGTGAATACCGCCTGTGAAATAGGTGACAGCAACATGACGGTAAGCCGATTAGTAAGCCATAAAGTAAAAAAAACCCAACAACTTATGGAGAATGCTATTCGCCGCGCCCAACAGGAAGGTGATATCAGTAAAGACAAAGACGCAAAACAATTATCAGACTACCTAATGACGAACTTATGCGGTTTACGAGTTATAAAGCAAATGCAATATAGCAAAGCAAAAATGCAAAACATTATCAAACAAATATTAAACTCACTTAATTAAATACAAACATATTTTTTTTATTCATAATTTTGGACCAATCGGTCCTTAATTTTCACAAAACCTACAATAGGGGAACAAAAATGAATCTAGAAAACAAAACTATACTGGTCACTGGAAGCAATCGTGGGATTGGTCAGGCCATCGTGGCGCAACTACTAAAACGGGGAGTTAAAAAAATCTATGCTGCCGCTAGAGACATCAGCAAACTACCCAACTTTGATGATGAACGTGTAGAAAACATTACCCTGGATATCACCCAGCCAGAGCAGATTAAACAGGCCGCTAAAAAGGCTAATGATATTGATATATTAATTAACAATGCCGGTGTTGCTGCCTCTGCCAGCTTATTGGATACGCCTATCGATCTAATAGAACGTGATATGAACACCAATTACTATGGCACACTCTCAATGATACGAGAATTTATTCCCGCATTGGAAAACAAACCAGGCGGCGCAATCGTAAACGTTGTATCCATCGTAGCATTTGCGAGCTTACCGGCCTTAGGTGGATACTGCGCATCAAAAGCGGCCCTGTTTTCTTTATCGCAGGGCATACGTACCGAACTGGCTCCTAAAGGTATTCAGGTACACACTGTTAACCCAGGGCCCATCGATACCGATATGGCAAAAGACTTCCAAGGTGACAAACCCAGTGCGTTACACACGGCTGAAAATATTTTGCTGGCTCTAGAAGCCGACGAAATAGATATATTCCCTGACGACATGGGTCAACACATGATAGCTACATGGAAAAACGATTATCGAGATCTGGAAAAAATGTTTGCCGACATGCACAACGCCTAAGCCTAAAACTGCACCCGCTTTAACAGCGGGTGTGGTTTCATTAGAATTTTGAGGACAGCTTACTTAATTATTAACGGGTAATACTCAAGTGCCCGCGCGCACCTTCGTGCGCAAACAGAAATCTCATACTATACGCCCCCCTTCTTACCTCTATAAACCGAGTTCCAACAAGCCTTTATCTCCTGAAGAGTCTTTTGATAATTTTCCTGTCACTTGAAATCCTTGTACTACACTAAAAAGAGTGACTCAACAATTCACCTGAAAGGTTTGACTCGCGCGTTCCGATGGTTTGCGTATGCGTAGCCGCTATGATGGTAGAGGTTTAATATTCTTATGACAGTTAAAACAAAAATTCTCGCTCTGTCTGTCATTACAGTGCTGATCAGTGCGATTGCACTAGCCACTGTAAATGTGATTAAAATCAAGCGGTTATCCCAACAGAACATGAGGGATACCCGAGAGCGCCTGATGGAAGCCAAAAAGGCCGAATTAAAACAATACACAGACCTTGCCTACAGTGCAGTACAAGATTTATTAAAAGGTGACATTGGCGATGATGCCAATCGCCAGGCATTGGCATCACGATTGAGTACATTGCGTTTTGGTGAGGATGGTTACTTTTTCGCATATTCGGATGATGGTGTAGTCACTGCGCACGCGAAAACTGACCTTGTAGGGAAAAAATTATGGGATTTAAAGTCAAAGAATGGAGTCGCAATTATCCAGGAGCTGATTAGTGCGGCCAAACGCGGTGGTGATTATGTGGTTTATGACTGGCCCAAACTTAACCAGGAAGGCCAGTTCAACAAACTGGGGTATGCCATCTGGCTGCCGGAAATTAAATGGATGCTGGGCACCGGCTTTTATATTAATGATATTGACGACGCCATTGCCCAACTCAAAAAAGAACAATCCCAACAAATCACATCTGTGATTGCCTCCACCTTTTTAGTATCGGCAATTATTGCCGCCATATTGATTGCATTAAGTCTTGCGGTTGCCAGCACCATTGTGCGCTCACTACATCAGGTGACTAATCGCCTGAATGATATTGCCAATAAAGATGGAGACCTTACTCAACGCCTGGAAGTAACAACCAACGATGAACTAGGCTCTCTTGCCGGGGCTTTTAATTTATTTGTAGAAAAAGTGCATTCTTTGGTGAAAAAAACGGCCGAAACGGCCGAGTCAGTCACTACCTCCGCTGATCAGAGCCAACAACTATCCAGTAAAATTTCCAAATCCGTTGATAATCAACGTCATCAAACCGATATGGTCGCCACAGCAATGAATCAAATGTCGGCTTCAGCTCAGGAAGTTTCAGGAAATGCCTCCGAAGCGGCGAACTCTGCCAATGCAGCCAATGCCAGCTGTAACTCTGCAAAAGAAGTGGTTGCCAAAGGTATCGACTCGGTACGCTCATTGGTTGAAGAAATTGAAAAGGCCTCTGGTGTTATCAATGATCTAAAAGGCGATGTAGGCAATATTGTCACGGTTCTTGATGTAATCCGAGGTATTGCGGAGCAAACCAACCTGCTGGCTTTGAACGCCGCTATTGAAGCGGCACGGGCCGGTGAACAAGGGCGAGGATTTGCGGTTGTTGCCGATGAAGTACGCACTCTCGCCAGCCGTACTCAAGACAGCACTCAGGAAATTCAGGGGATGATTGAGCGCTTACAAAACGGTTCCGAAGAAGCCGTACAAGTAATGCTCTCCAGCAAATCGGTTGGTGAAGATACCATGAAACATTCGATGATTGCCGGTGAGAGCCTGGATGAAATCGCCCAGGCAGTTAGCGCGATTAACGGCATGAATGCGCAAATTGCCAATGCAGCCAGAGAACAAAGCCAGGTAGGCGAAAGTATTAATAAAAACCTGATGGAAATATTGAGCGAGTCTGATCGCACCTCAGAAGCCACCGCAGATAGCCATCAAACCGCTTCCTCGCTGGCGGCCCAAGCGACAGAATTGAGTACGTTAATCCGTCAGTTTCGTATTTAATCTCGCGTTAAATACATCTCAGGGTCTAGGTAAAACGCTTTTTAATACCCCGGTCGTCATTCCCGCGATCAGCAACCGCTCCTACGTTGCTTGAAGCACCCTACCTCCATGTATGGGATTTTATTCGTAAGCGGTGTTGATTAAGCTATCCAGGTGCTTTTGTAAACGCGCATTATCCGCTAATAAAATGTTACGGATTTTTTCTTGGTGCACTAATCGGTTCAGGGTGATTAACCGCACAACGAATGCCATTACCTGCGCCTCGCGTGTCAGGTTTGGTATCAAAACGTTTATGGACTTGAGAGTAGTTGATACCCGTTAATGCTCCCCCCCCACGAGTGACTTTTTCTTTAAGCAAATTATTTTTAAAGTAATCTACAGGTGGACCTTGTGGATCAATGGTTTGGTCTCGCAAATAAAGACCTAAGTACCAATCCAACACCCACTCCCCCACATTGCCTGTCATATCATAGAGGCCCCAGGGATTGGGAGGCCAAGAGCCTGGGGGCATCTGAAATTGGTTTTTTCCACCATCTTTTGTGTTGATGCCCGGTTGATAACTCCCATCATCCGTCGCATATTTTACGGCTCTTCCTCCACTCGTCGCCGCATACTCCCACTGGGCTTCTGTCAGTAAACTCATGGGGTAGCCAATCAATTCTCCCAGCCATTCGCAATACGCTTTCGCCTCGTACCAGCTCATGCCTTTTGCGGGAAACTCTGGTTTTCCATGAGGTGTATATCGACCATCACTATTCAGTGGTTCCTTGCCTTTGACTTTAGTCCATACATCAGTTTCCTTATAAGTCACTTCATACTTTTGTACGCTATAAGGACTTAACGTTACCTCTCTTAACACCGTATTATCGTCGTCATAGGTAAAACTCTGGTGTTTGCCATGGGCATCGGTATAGCCAATGTCTCCCATGGTAAAGGTGCCTCCTTGAATAAAAACCAAATTATTAATCGTGTGTTGTTGTAGCCAGCGTTCGTCTTCACTGAGTTCTCGGGGGGTGCAAGCAGTGAGATACATGAGGAAGAGTAATAAACTCATGGGCTTTAGGTAATTAAACATATTTTTCTCGTCTCATGTGATTGCTTGTTGTTAAACCCTTGATGGCGTCGTATTAAAAAAATGGGATTTTATTCGTAAGCTGTGTTGATTAAGCTATCCAGGTGCTTTTGTAAACGCGCATTATCCGCTTTATCCGCTAATAAAATGTTACGGATTTTAGTGCCATTTTCCACCGCACGGCTTACCTTATTGTCTAAGGTGTCGTTGTCCCCTTCGGGCAAGGCTTGCATCACGCCATTTTTATCAATGGGCAGTACATTTTGCAGCGTTTTTTGCCAATCCCGATGGGAGATAATACCTTGTTCGATAACCGTGAGCGCGGCTTCTTCGATAAAGAAATGCTCATCTTTTAATACTTGCTCGCTCACAAAATATCCCAATTCATTGGTTAGGCGATTCCTCACCCTACCAAAATCATTGAGTACATTTCCCGTCATGGTCCGGTCTATTTTTGCTTGCAGTAAACGGAAGAGCAAACGGCCTTTGGTTTCCGGCGTACAGTAAGCCAATTGTTCCGGTTTGGCATAAATGGTTCGGATAAGTGTGTTTAAGTTTTCACTTTCATTTTGGGCTTTTTTCCAATCTATTATCACATTATCGTAATTCTCTAAAATTTTCCTCGCACCATCCAAGGCGTTCCCGGCTTGATAAAGTAAACCGCCTTTGAGTATATGGCCCTGTTCAAACATTTCGTAACTCCAGGCGCTAAAGAGTTCGTAGGTATTAATATCGTCTTCACTATCGCCAGCCTCAAAAATATCGATAAAATGAAAGTCCTGACTACGGAGTTTTTCATGGACCATTTGAGCAAAGTCGAACATATGCTCAATGCCAACGCTAAAGCTAAAACTGCCACCAAAGCCTACGCCCAGTGCTGCCTCCGCTTTAACTTTGATTTGAAAGCGTTTACTCGTCGTATCAAAACCGATGCTAAATTCACCTTCCAGCCCTACCCCCGCCATACCGGTGACGGTGTAACCCACATCCCCCAGGGTAACAAAATCCCTAATGGTATTGCTGTATTTGGGCGCGTCGGGTTCTACCATATTGTTGCCCCTATCGGGAACGAGAGAACGCTGTGTTGAGTTTTCGCGTAAAAAATTTTGGTAATTCGCACTCTCAAATTCGTTGTTGGTGGGTAGGTTGTGCAAATTAGACGGCGGGACCGGGGGGTATTTATATTTCTCTGCTTTCGCTTCTTGTTTGGGGGGACGCCAATCTATCGCCGCTTTTAGGCCGCCTTCGGCTTTAGCCCCAAAAAATATTCCACCACTTATTGCGCCCCCTGCACTGTTACTCTTTTCTTTTTCATCGGATTGACTGTCATCTTCAGGCTTGTTGTCGTACAGCGTGATTTTTTCCGCTTCTTTTTCTGTTGATGCACTGCCTTTTAAGCTGACATCGCCGTCGGCCGCGGCGGCCAGGGTAGCGCCAGTGAGCAATAGGCGTTTATCCACATTGACATAGACCTCTGCGCCAAAATTGGCATCCGCGCCGGTGGTGCCACTCAGGCTACCGGTACCGCGAATACGAATATCACCAAAGTTGTACTGCGCTTTTTTAACGGTAGCCGGAGGCTCGTCGGTGAGTGCGTAGGGGATTAACTCTATGCGACGATTGACCTCATTTGCAGCAATAGACTCAGCATTTTTAAGGATGGGTTGGGTTTCGCCGAGGCCAATGGATTCGTTAGTGATAAATTCCACCTTATCAAAAAAGGTGATGTCTTCCCCCGCGGCTTCGACCGTTTGTTGAGTAATCCGAAAATAATACGCCACCAGACACTCCAGTGTTAGCATGCCATTTTGGGTGCTGGGGTCAATATTGCCATCGGCCTTGTTTGCAATCAGTACCAACCAACCAGAGGGAAACCGGAGGTCTCTACGGTCCAGTAAACAGCGCTGAAAACGGGCAATAATCTCAGGGGTGTATTCAGAGGCAACCAGCTTACTCTCTTCGAGCAGGTTGTTGTGTCTCAGCAGATCGGCGTAGTCGCCAAGGGATTGAACCCCACTTAAATCCATTACCTGAAGCTTCCATTCATATTGACAAAGAAAGGTCACGGCCATGATCATGGCTTCGTATTCCCTCCAGATCTTATTCTTAAACATGCTTAACCAAATGTTGGGGTCTTGTTTAAGCAGACCAAACGCGGCTTTCGCGCGGTGCTCTGATAAGTGTTGGTTATATTTTCCAGGGCCTTTAGGGTCAGCATGGCCGACCACCTGTACCAGTAAAGGCGCATCTTGCTTGCTCAAGCGGTTTTTTTGAACGGCACCCCCCGCTAAATCCCAGGTACCCAGATTTGTGCTGAGTTCAAACATCCCTTTGGGAGAGACTATACTTTTATTGAATTCAAAGTGGGGGCCAGGGGCGATAAAGTTTTTGGGCTGACCGCTCGCATCGGTTAAGACATTCCAACAGCCTTCTCGAAAGCGCACCGGCAACTCAAAGGTGAGTGCCTTGCCTTCACTTGAGGGTAGGTAGTAGTTGCATTCGGCTTCCCCTTCCAGCAATTTAAATTCTGCCTCTGCATTCGCTTTAAGCGCGAGCTTACCGGTTTTGAGTAGATTAAAATTCAGTTTAAGATCGGCCCCTGCACTGTAGCGTAACATTTGTGCGCCGACACTCGCGTCCCACTTGACCGGCGGAAGCGGTTCATTCGCTAGGCGCTCTGCAAATTGGTCTTTTTCGCTTTGGCTGAACCCTAACATGCTACCGGTGCTACTTGGAGGCCGAACCATTAACTCTATGTCTTTAGCAAACGTTTGGTAGCTATCTTTTGGTATGGCTTGCCGAATATCTGCATTGGGTAGTTTGTGCCAACCCCGCCACCAGATATCTTTGACTTCGCGCTTTATTTTTGCCCACTCGTCCGGTGAGATTTCCTCTTCCTCTTCGATGAGTTCTACCAAGGCTTTGCGATTGGCGGCGTGCTGCCCCCAGCTTTTTTTTGCCGCATTATTGATGGTGGCAATAAAGCAATCGAGGGCATCGTATTGCTCACTGTTAAAGGCCATTACAATCCAGGGGGGGAGTACCTTCCAGGCAATTAGTTTACTCGGTACTTGACCTTCGTATTTGATTTTGCCCAGTTCCCAGTCTGCGGCCAGCTTTTTTTTGGTGGAATCCCAGGCGCGTTTAAATTTATTTTCGTCGAGGGTGCCGACTTCACCTTCTAGCTCTTCTATTGAATTGGCTGGCTGCTTTTGTGGCTCGTTGGGCGAAGGCATTGCCTCACCTTGCGAGGGTGATGATGTCGGTTGCGATTGGCCGCCGGGAAATTGCTGGGAGCTTGGTAGTGAAGGGAGAGATTGTTGGAGATTGCCCCCTCCTTGTGATACCTCAATAGTGTTGGCTTTTTCTTGTGCCGTTAATTTATTTCTGGTGCCAACATAACTCGTGGGGTTAGGGTTAACACGTGCACGGTCTGTTTCTGCGCGAAATGGTTTTAGCGCATCACTGATATCAATAAGGGCGTCTTCTTCATTTGTTTTTTCCTTCTCGTCCTCCTTTTCTGCTTTTTCTTTGCCGTCGCTCTCCGCATTTTTTTCCGTATCGTTTGCAGTATTATTATCTTGCTTGCCGCTAGTGCTATCACTGTGTGGCGTTTGGCTATCACTGGTTTGATTAGCGGATGCTTCTTGCTGGTGTGCGTTGCTGGCCTCGCTATTGGTTGAGGCCGTTTGGTTTTCGCTGGCGGTCTCTTCTTGCTTGATATCCAGTGGGTAACGGGTTTTTACTTTTTGTTTATTAAGTGTTATCTCTAATGTTTTTACGGAAACTAACAGTAATTGTTGTTTGGCAAAGCTATACACTTCGATAAGGGACTGATCGTCTTCTTTGAGAGGCGGTTCATCGGGGCCACCGACACCGGTAAAAATAGCCAGGATTTGGCGGACACGTCGTTGCGCCTCAATCACTTTTTGTTGCTGTACTGTGTATTGGTCGGCTGTCTGTAGTGGGTCGTCTTTTAGCGCTTCTTTTGCTTGTATTAAGTCTTCAACCGGTTTGCTTAATGCATTGGCTTCATCGGCCAGGGTCTTATGCCCCTGTTGGTCGACGCCAATGGCCGATGCCTCCGAAATAATAAAGAAAATATCATATAAATCGGTACTCGCAATGACAAGGGTATTCATTGCGGGTCGGTTAGGTGCACCCGTTGTTCCTATAATTCTTCCAGTATGTGGCATTTTGTTTTCTTCTGTGTCTTTGTTATTGCTCATGCTCATTCCTTTGTGTTGCGTTAACAGCCGTATTCTGCTTTGAGTTTCTGTTGTGTTTGTGGACCTGGATCACCATCGACTAGCAAATTGTGTGCAGCTTGAAAGGCGCTGACCCCTAAACGGGTTTTGTCGCCCATGATGCCGTCAACCTCACCACAGTGGTAACCGAGGTTGTTGCAACGGGCTTGAATTCCGCTGAGAGTATCGACTGGATCGAGTGTTGTTAATTCGATAGTAAATTCATGGCTGGGTTGATCAAATGGTTCATCAATATAAAGGGCTAACTGGCCCTCGGTTTCTGTCATGCTTGGGAGGTCTATTTGCAGTAAGCCTTCTTTGTCCATAGTCGTTTCTAGTGCCTGGTTATCAATGGTTAATACTGCACGTTTACCATTAAGCACCTCGTCATCAAACCCAAGTAAGCGTAGCGTGAATGTTTCTGTTGATGGGGTGAGTACAAAACGATGAGTCGTGTTCATACGTTCGGTAAAAGGTTGATCGACTGATTCAGGAAGCACGATTTCATCACCCGGATAAATCACATTAGGGTCAGGCCGTTTTTGTCGAAAGGCTTTATTGAGGGGGTGGTTGTATAGCGCTTCGTAACTGCTTAGTCCATTGGCTTTTGCAATTCGAGACAAGGTATCGCCTTGCTTAATGACATAATTTCCCGCTGCTCCACCGTTACTGGGCGGTGGTGGAGTTCGACCATCTTTAAGAACACTGACTCCAGGAAAACAGATTTGGCATTCACCGCCCTCGGCAATACCCGCAACTCGAGCCGTGCCTTTTATGCTGGTTGTACCGGCATGGGTGGTTCCATCGGGTGTTTTTATCCAATAGGCTTGGTTCTCGACAGGAATACTTTTTTGATCTTTCAGAGCAATCTCAACCCAGTGAGCGGTTTTAAATGTGACTTTAGGCGGTCTCTTAATCAATTCTTCCATTTGGGTTTTGTGCGTCACTTGGTCGGCCATTTTGGCTAGTGCAGTAATGGCGCGTGAGCTAAAGGGGCCGATGCGTTGTAGTTCTTTGGCTGGCTGGCCTTCGCCAACGGCACCCAGGGCTAAGAGAAA